>NZ_JBRAGO010000060.1:0-28281 GCF_052746595.1 Leptodesmis sp. | reverse complement strand
TTCCCGACGCTCACCCGAAGCGGGTAGAGCGCGGGGCTGCTGCTGTTAAAGCTCATGAATTGGTACGAGCGACAGCCTGAATGTAAAGTCTAGAAAAATGGATGAGGCTCCCTGCGGTACTATAAAGAATGCAAAATGAGGGGATATTCATCTGTGATGCCGAATGCTTGTGTCATTGGTCTGGGAAAGTCGGGGGTTGCAGCAGCTCGATTACTCAAGCGGGAAGGGTGGCAAGTCACAATCAACGATCGCGGCACCTCTGAAGCGCTCAAACAACAACAACAAGACCTGGCTGCAGAAGGTATCACTGTCAATTTGGGAACGGCGTTTGATCCAGAAGTACTTCAACCGGATCTGGTTGTTGTCAGTCCCGGTGTACCCTGGGATATACCTGGTTTAGTGCGGAGTCGAGAATTAGGAATTGCCACCATTGGGGAAATGGAACTGGCATGGCGCTACCTACAGGATGTTACCTGGGTGGGGATTACAGGCACAAACGGCAAAACGACCACTACTGCTTTAACCGCTGCCATTTTTCAAGCTGCGGGATTTCGTGCGCCTGCCTTTGGCAATATCGGCTTAGCAGCCTGTGAAGTGGTGTTGGCCAAAGAAAAACCCGATTGGGCAATCGCTGAACTCAGCAGTTACCAGATTGAAGCCTCGCCATCGATCGCTCCTAAGATTGCCATCTGGACGACCTTTACCCCCGATCATTTAAACCGACACAAAACCCTGGAACGGTACTACAGCATTAAAGCTCACCTGCTGCATCAGGCTCAGTACCAGATTTTTAATGGTGATGATCCTTATCTCCGCAAGGTAGGTGAGTCGATGGCGGTTCCCGTTCGCTCCGAAGCCTGCTGGACGAGTGTTAACGGTAAAGCACACCTGATTGGTGATCCTAATCAGGGCTTTTACATCGAAGATGGGTGGGTCAGAACGGCAAACGAGTTAATTCTACCCGCCAATCTGTTGAAGATGCCAGGACATCACAATCAGCAGAATCTATTAATGGCGATCGCGGCCGCCCGATTAGCAGGGATTGATAAAAATGCGATCGCCGAAGCGGTTGCCACCTTTCCTGGCGTACCTCACCGCCTGGAACACATTTGTAATTGGCATGGGATTGACTTTATCAATGACAGTAAAGCAACCAATTACGATGCGGCAGAAGTGGGTCTGTCTGCAGTCAACAGTCCGGCCATTTTGATTGCCGGAGGAGATGCCAAAATTGGAGACGATACGGCCTGGATGTCTGCCATTCAACGAAAAGCTGCTGCTGTTCTGTTAATTGGAGATGCCGCACAACCCTTTGCTAAGCGGTTGCAGCAAATTGGGTATACCCAGCATGAAATTGTGGAAACGATGGAACAGGCCGTGCGGCGATCGGCAGAACTATCACAACAACTGGATGTGAAAACCGTCTTGCTGTCGCCAGCCTGTGCCAGTTTTGACCAATATCAAAATTTTGAGCAACGGGGGGACCATTTCCGGCAACTTTGCCTGGAACAGTTGACATAAATTCAGTCCAGCGAGAGAACCGGAACTTTCTCCCAAGAGAACCTATGCTGCCGAAGCTGGTTAAAGTTGCAGTTAGTTGCTAAGAATTCTCCTGTTCCTCCTTGCCTTGCTTGACCAGGATTCTGGCACCTAAAGCCAATAATCCTGGCAGTAGAGCAGGAGTGGGAATTTCGTCGGTGGTATCTGCCACTGGCACAGAATGATTCGCATAACTGGAATTAGTCGATCCTCCTGTAAGCGGGGTATTGGTAAGAGGCTCAATTGAGGGTTGTGCCTGGGAGGTAATGGGCGGCGCAGGGGGGCTGGCAGATCTGTGTCGAGATCGGCCACCGGAAAATGAAATTAGCACCAGCAACAACAAGGGAAGGAGTAAGTAAAGTTGGGGCATGAGATTACTGGTATAAACACTGACACCCCATTAATCGGCTATGCCCGTTTTAAACCGGACTTAGTCTCCTTGCCAGGTCATTTCTTCACGCAAGAATTCTGTAATTTAACGGAATTTCGTATTTCTTTATTGGAGGGAAGAAGAAACTCAAGCTTCTTCCCTCCAAGTAGACTGAGCTAAGCCAATGCTTTGTCTTCGCTCAAGCGAGGTGCATCAGGACTAGTCGGCACCAAGACACGATCGATCCATTCCTCGGTGCTCAGAACAGTACTGATCATCATTTGCTGGGCTACGAGAATCGATCGATGCATCTCTTCAGCACTGACACTTCCTGCCGAATTGCTAACGGCTAGAGTTCCAGTTGCATTAGACAGGAACTCAACCTTCAATCCTAGATGCATGGCTTGACGTGCAGTAGTGTCGCAACACATATGGCTCATGTAGCCAGCGATCATAAGCGTATCAATTTTGCGTTCTTTCAACCAGGCTTCCAACTCTGTTCCAGTAAAACAACCGGGATAGTTCTTTTCGATCAGCAAGTCATAAGGCCGATCGGCCACTTCAGGATGAAGCTACCATTCTGCAGTATGGCGCTTGAAGAAAGGTGTATCTGACTGAGTGAATGTATGCTGAGCCACAATCACCGGAATGCCTTGGGTCGTTGCAACATCCATCACTCGTGCAATGTTACTCAAATGGCCTGCAGGATAAGTAATCGGCAATGCACCTGTAAAGTATTCATCTTGGACATCAATCACAATCAAGGCACGTTTCATAGAACCCTCACCGATGAAGTTAGGACAATTAAACGAACAGCTTGAGACATGAGTGAAATCATACTATGGAGGGAAATAGTATAGTCATCGTTGAAATAGAAATCCGGAAATGCTGCTCTCTATACAACTAGGTGGCACAGTGATTGGCTCCGCCTGAGATGGCAAACTTCCATTATCTTTCAGTCAGTGTAAGAGGTATAAGTTTTACTGAGATACGGATCTCTGGCCTTTGTCTCAGCGTGCAAATAAATTTCTGTGTTCCCTACGAATAGGGCTGCGAAGGTAAACCTGGAAAGCGTAGAAATCTTTATAAATCCTTAAATAAAGTACATGATTTTCTAGCCGTAATTTTACAGATACGGCTTGTAAATTGTCCTGGTTTCCTCCCAAACTATACGTAATAAGTAGCAGCAGGGTTCTACCGATGTTAATTTGCTTCGACGTTTACGGCCACAGGAGAGTTGGTTGTGCAAAGCAGGCTGCTGGTCAGGCTACTACAACACAGGGCACCCAAGAATAGCGACTTCAAGACACAGGGCTTTACGCTACTGGAATTATTGGTAGCTGTTGTAATCGGAGGGATTCTGGCCGCGATCGCCATCCCATCCTTTCTAAGTCGGGCGAATACCGCAAAGCAGGTAGAAGCCAAAATGTACCTTGGCAGCTTAAATCGCTCCCAGCAAGCTTTTTATGCTGAACATGGCAGATTTGGCAAATCTCCCCAAGAATTAGGGCTATACAGTCAACCAACCAGCAATTACGAGTATCAGGTTGACATCCCAAACGATGGGAGCCTACGTGCTGTCCACTATGCAAATTCTAGAGTATTAAAGCTGCGGCCTTATGCCGGCATGGTAGCTTTAGTTAGACAGGGATCCGTCATGGCTACTGTTCTATGTGAAGCTGAAGAACCCGCATTGGGGCCAGCTACACCTCCAACTGTTGATGATGCGTCTGTTGCTTGTAGTCCAGGAACAAAGGCGCTGAATTAGAGAGAATAGCCCAGCAATATTTCATTGCTGGGCCAGAGGCGAAGTTACGTTATCTCAAAGAATTCTGACTCGAAGACTTACAGAACCCCGGCATTGGTCAGTCCTAAAATGGCACCCGCTCCCAAGATATGGCCGAAACTAACAGTCGCCAATAATTCGGGAAGCCCAAATTCTCCACCAAAAGGATCGGGGAGTTCAACTGGCAACTGGGGGCCAACTCCCTTCCGTTGAATGGCATAACGCCCGATCGCGATCGCGATAAGGTTACAAACTAGCATGGTGATACCAACTCCCAAAGACCAATTGGGAACCCGGTAAGGCACAGTTGCAGCAGCTAATAGAGTGGTATAAAACAAACTTTTACCTCCTGTATTGAAAATACATACGAGATCGAGAGAATAAAAGGATTATAAAAATCTGCTGTCACAGAACTGCAATGTTGCTTTAAGTTGTTTTAATAGTTAATGAATAGATTCGTGTTTTGCAACAAAAGTGGATGGCTTTCAGAGTCAAAATCTGTGGAATCACCCGACCAGAGCAAGCACAGGCGATCGCCACAATGGGAGCTACTGCTCTGGGATTCATTTGTGTCCCTGAATCACCCCGCTACGTAACACCGGAGCAAATTCGGGCGATCGTTACTAAATTACCTCTATTCCCCGATACTCTGCAGCCGATTTGTAGTTGCATCGGGGTATTTATGAATAGCAGCCTGGACGTCATTGAACAAACAGTAGCGATCGGCCAGTTAACTGGAATCCAACTACACGGCGATGAATCCCCAGAATTTTGCCAGCAGGTTCGCGATTGCTGTTCAGGGGTCGAAATTATTAAGGCTCTGCGTATTAAATCCTCTAGTGCCCTGTATCAAGCCACACTTTATCAGCACTGCATTGATACCCTGTTGCTAGATGCCTATCACCCCTCTCTGGCAGGTGGTACGGGTCAAACTCTGGATTGGGCCAGTCTGCAGCAATTTCGACCGACTTGTTCCTGGTTGTTGGCTGGTGGGCTAACCCCGGATAATGTCTTACTGGCTTTGCAACAGGTTCATCCCGATGGAATTGATCTCTCCAGTGGCGTGGAGTTTTCTCCTGGCAATAAGAATTTGGAAGAGGTGGCTCGTTTGTTTGCTACGTTGGGTCACTGTGGCCTATATACCCACTAATAGCAAGCTGTGGACAGAACCTGAATCAACAGTCCATCCTACGTTTTTTCTAATTTGTAAGCAGGCCTACTGAGTATGAACTCTTTCTACTCAACACCCGGTTTTCTGCCCCTATTGGCCCTGGCTCTGGTTCCAGGATTTAGTATGTTGACTGGCTCTCTTCTTTTTCAGATTAAAGTAGGCGGACAACACCTGCCGCACCATTGGCGCACCCACTGAACCGCCACCGCCGCCTGATTTTTCTGCAAAGGCCACCACGACAATTTCTGGTTTCTCGGCTGGAGCATAGGCCCCAAACCAGGTATCAGAACCACCACCCATATCTTCGGACGTACCGCTTTTACCTGCGATCGCAGGCAAGTTGGGATCATTCACAGCCTGTCCGGTGCCGTAGGTAACAACTTCCCGTAAGCCTTCTTGCAACCTCTGCACTGTCGTGGGTTGCATATTCAGCGATTCCCGCCAGCTTTTTGATTCCTCGTTATCTTTTAGCAGGTGGGGTTTTACTCGGAATCCCCCATTGGCGGGAACTGCAAACATAACCGCAACCTGTAATGGTGTGGTCAGCAAAAAGCCCTGCCCAATGGACATATTGATGGTGTCTCCTAAAAACCAGCCCTGCCCAAATTCTTTCTTTTTCCACGCATCATCGGGGACTAAGCCAGGAGATTCCTCAATCTCCAACTCCAGCCCTGTTTTGCGTCCAAATCCAAATCGACGGGTCCAGTCAATTAGTGTATGGTCGCCAATAGTCATAGCCACTTGATAAAAGAAGGTGTCGCTACTCCAAGCAATTGCACCAGGAAAATCAAGGGGACCAAAACCGGCCCGATTCCAATCATTAAACACGATCCCACCCACCGTGATGGATGGATAAGTCGGCAATACCGTATCAGGCGAAAACTTGCCCGATTCTAGGGCGGCTGCTGTTGTTACAATTTTGAAGGTACTGGCGGGTTGGAAGGCTTGTAAGGCTCGATCAACAAAGGGGTGATCGGCGCTCTGGAGTTGTTTCCACTGGGCATCGGTAATTCGGGTAGAAAACAAATTGGGATCAAAGGTAGGGCGGCTGACCATCGCCAGAATGGCTCCATTGCGGGGATCCATGGCGACGATCGCACCCTTGCGATCGCCTAGAGCCGCTTCGGCTGCTTTCTGTACCTCAATGTCGATCGTCAGGGTAACATCCTGGCCTGCCTGGGTTGGTTTCTGACCAAGAATTCTGACTACCTGACCGGAGCCATCTACTTCCACTTGTTGGCCACCCCACTCACCCCGTAACGTTGCCTCAAAGGCCTGTTCAATACCCATCTGTCCAATTACATCACCCAGACGGTAGCCTTCTTGCTTGCGTTCTTTGAGCTCTTCATCACTCAATTCGCCCGTATAGCCCAGTACATGAGCGGCTAAATCTCCGTTCGGGTAGTAACGCACCGCTTCTGCATCCACCTGGATTCCTTCCAACTCACTGCCATACTCGGATAGCGCAGTGACCTGAGCCGGACTAATGCCCCGGGCGATTCTAACCAAGAACGGAGAGTTGTAACCTGCTTGCTCTAGGCGTTGGTGAATCACAGACTCTGGAATATTCAAAATTTTAGAGAGGCGACGAATCGTATTGCTCCATTCCCCTTTCTTCTGGGCTAGAGGCCAGAGAAAGACGGAATGAGATAAGCGGCTACCGGCCAGAATCTTGCCATTTCGGTCTAGAATCTTGCCCCGTTCGGGCTGCTTGGGTATCAGGCGAATCCGGTTATTTTCTGCCAGTTGGCGGTTCCGCGTCCCTTCAATCAATTGCAAATATACTAATCGACTCCCTAGGCCGGCCACCAGAACCAGGGAGACAATCAGCATTAAAAAAATTGACCGATATCGTTGCCCAACAGTACGGGTTTCAGATTGTTTTATGGACGGTAAGGAGGAGTATAGGAGCGCCATGAAGGTGAAGAAACGGAATCGGATTCGGCAGTGTTAAAAGCGATAAAAAATGTTTATTAATCGGCAAATTCCCATTTTTTGATGATTGAAAGGATAGAAGTGGGCAGTCTATGACTATACCTGTTTTGACGTTTTATAGTCATTTCATTGATCTCCAGGTAGTCAGAATAGTTTAATTTGGGTATTTAAAACAACAGTTGGTTTCAGTATGAAGCAAATTGCTTGGAGTTCTAAACCGGCCTTGGCTGGATAAAATAAACCAGAAGTCTGCTTCTGAGCCTTGTCTAAGTCCAGAACAATCGTTTCTCTGGAGCGGAAAACAACCGTTCTCTAGCTGGATTTGGTTTGGCTCCAGTTCTAACCTAAAGCTTGTCCGCAATTGGTAGAGATTGATGGAAATTCATAGAAAAGGTTAACACCAATAGGGAAATTGCCCGTTATGTCTCAGGCTGCTACTCAAAACCAGATCCTGACTACTGCCAACTCCGAATTTGATGTGGAACTCCGCAAAGTCTTTAAGCTCTTCAATGGAGAAGCAGTAGTACGAAACGTTGATCTCTCAATTCGGCGAGGAGAATTTTTCAGCATCCTGGGGCCATCTGGGTGCGGTAAGACCACAACGCTGCGGCTAATTGGTGGCTTTGAGAGTCCTTCAACGGGGGAAGTGCTGATCCGGGGGCGATCGATGACCCGCGTACCACCCTACCGTCGTCCGGTGAATACCGTATTTCAAAGCTACGCACTGTTTAACCATCTGACCGTCTGGGAAAACGTTGCTTTTGGGCTGAAGCTGCAAAAATACCGCAAGGCCGAAATGCAAGCTCGGGTAGACGACGCTTTGAAACTGGTGAAGATGGAAGCCTTTGCCAGACGGTTTCCGGTTCAACTGTCTGGTGGGCAGCAACAACGAGTGGCTCTGGCACGAGCACTGGTGAATCGTCCTGCCGTTCTGCTCTTGGATGAACCGTTGGGAGCGTTGGATTTGAAGTTACGGAAAGAGATGCAGCTTGAAATCTCCAACTTGCACCGAGAGTTAGGGTTGACCTTTGTGATGGTGACTCATGACCAGGAAGAAGCGTTGAGTTTGTCCGATCGCATCGCCGTGATGAACCAGGGCCGGATCGAGCAAATTGACGCTCCCCATCGGATTTATGAGCAACCCAAAACGCCCTTCGTGGCCGACTTCATTGGAGACACCAATTTATTCCACGGAAAAATTGAGGGATTCACCTCCAGCACTTTATGGATTAATACCGACAACGGCCTACCAATGAAAGCCCAACCTCCGGAGGCCGGCCCATCCCTCACCTGCAGTTCAGTCATGGTGAGCATTCGTCCAGAAAAAATTCAGGTTAGTCTCTCGCCACCGGCTGAGGCTGCCAACTGTTTTGAAGGCCGTCTCCTGAATGTCATGTATCTGGGAACGCATGTGCATTACACTATTGAACTGCGCTCTGGCGATCGAGTCACCGTCTTGCAACCCAACACCTCCAATTCTCTCCCCAGTGCCGATACCCCCATCTTTCTGTCCTGGCAAATTCAGGATTGTTTGGCCCTACCTGTAGAGTAAAGGAGGTTTTAAGTTCTTCGTTTTAGGCTTTCAGTTTGGAGATTAATTTAAACCTTGTCCAAGGCCAAAATCGTAGTTTCTCTGATAGGAAAATTCCAGTTTTCTAGTTGGACTTGGTTTAAAACTCAAAACTCTTGAATTTTAACTCTTAACTTTTAATTTTTAACTTCTAATAATTTTTAATTCGTAGTTCCTAATTCTCAATTCTTATGTCTTCCCTGCCTTCCCTTTCCCGTCGTCAGTTTTTGCAGATGACCGCTACAGTCTCAGGTCTGGCTCTTTCGGGATGCGGCTGGACGCTGGCAGAAGTTCGTCCGACCAGCGGGACAAAGGGAAATAAAGAGGAGCTATCCATTTACACCTGGGACAGTTACGTCGATCCGCAACTAACTGAAACCTTTAAGATGCAGACAGGGATTCAGGTGGTCGCCGATATCTTTAATTCCAATGAAACCATGTTGGCCACGTTTCAGGCGGGGAAGGGAGACGTTTATAGCGTGATTTATCCCTCTGACTACAAGGTGTCGGAGATGATCAAACGCAATTTTCTCAGCCCTCTGGATCACTCCCGCTTAACTGGGCTGACAGAGTTATTACCCCAATTTCAAAACTCAGTCTATGACCCCGGAAATCGGTTTAGTGTTCCCATTAGTTGGGGAACCACAGGCCTGCTCTTTAATACCGATGCCCTTGCGCCTCCGAAGGATTGGGACTATCTCTGGAAGCAGCAGCAGCAACTCAACCGAAAAATGACGCTTTTGGATGATATGCGAGAAGTGATGGGAGCCACCTTGAAATCCCTGGGACATTCCTACAACTCCACAAAACCGCGAGAAATCAGACAAGCTTACGAAAAGCTACTGAAATTGAAGCCTGCGGTCACCACATTTACCACTGATGCCTGGAAAGACCGCTTACTGGCTGGGGACTTGTTGTTAGCTATGGTCTACTCTGCCGATGCTGTGCGATTAATTCATGAAAATCCCGATAGCAAACTGGCTTACGTCATTCCTAAAAGCGGCACCTCTCTCTGGAGCGACACGATGGTGATTCCCAGAACGGCTCCCAATCCCGATGCCGCTTACGCCTGGATTAACTTCATGTTGCAACCCGCGATCGCCGCTGACATCACCCAGCGACTCTTTTTTGCTACTCCCAATCAGGGAGCAATGGATCAACTTCCGACGAGCCTGAGAAACAATCAAAATTTATTTCCGCCCGATGAGGTAATGCAACGCTGTGAACGCATTCAACCCCTGGATCCCAAGGTCACTGAACTGTATGAGCAATACTGGACGAAACTCACCAGCGCGTAAGGGAATTAAGAGTTAAGAATCAAAACCTGTAATCTCCTGCTCTTACACCCCCTTTATTCCCCATTCCCCATCCCCAATGGCAACTCATTCCCCCTCCTTAGCACCTGAATCACAATCAAAAACGTCTCCCGCATGGCTGCAACCGCTGTTAATGCTGGCTCCAGCGGGAGTATGGCTGGTTTTGATGCTGCTCATTCCGACTTTGCTGATTTTTCAACTCAGCCTGGTGCCAGGAATTCGGCCTGGTCAGGTGGTGAATCCATCCGGGTTGGATAATTATTTCCGCATCTTTCAGCCGGATTACTGGCCAGTATTGCTACGATCTCTTTCTTTCTCTCTGGGAACCACCTTTCTCTGTTTATTATTGGGGTTTCCCGTGGCTTATTGGATTGCTTTGATGGTGCCCAAGCGGTGGCAGAATCTGGTATTATTGGCGTTTGTCTTACCCCTGTGGACTTCTTCTTTATTGCGTTCCTACGCCTGGATTACTATCTTGCGACCCACAGGGCTGTTAAATAGCGCGTTGACCAAGCTAGGACTGCCACCTCTGGATATTCTGAACCGGGAACCTGCCGTGTTAATTGGTATGACCTATAGCCTGTTGCCCTACATGGTGTTGATTCTGTATGCCTCTCTAGAAAAGCTCGATCGCCGCCTACTGGAGGCCGCAGCGGATTTGGGCGCGACTCCCCGACAAGCCTTTTGGAAAATTACCGTACCCCAAAGTTTGACCGGAATTGCGGCTGGAGGCTTACTGGTATTCATTACCTGCATGGGAGATTTTGTTAATCCAGAGGTGTTAGGAGGGGCTTCCAGCATGACAATCGCTCGGCTGGTCTACAACCAGTTTCTGGGAGCTACTCAAAACTGGGGGTTCGGTTCCGCCCTAAGTATGTTACTGATTTTGATTGTCAGTATCGCAATTGCCCTGTTATTAAAATACGGCGATCGCAGTGGAGCCGGAGGGGTATAAGATGAACGACTTGCGCTTCAGACCCACATTTCCAATCTCCTGGCAGGCCTTGTTTTCGTTGCTGATTTTTGGGTTCATGTACCTGCCCATTCTGGTACTGACTATTTACAGCTTCAACGATTCTCGCTACAGCACCGTTTGGAAGGGATTCACCTGGAAGTGGTATCAATCGCTGTTGCAGGACAGTCGCATTTTAACCGCTCTGACGAATAGTTTGGTTGTGGCAGTGGTGGCGGTGGCGATCGCAGCCGTCATCGGTACTCTGATGGCCGTTGGATTAGCCAAATACCATTTCTTCGGTAAGCGGGTGTATCAGGGAGTGGCCTATCTGCCGCTGATTATTCCCGATATTGCGATCGCTGTAGCCACCCTGGTGTTCCTGGCTGCCGTGGCGATTCCCCTGAGTGGTGGCTTAATCCATTTAAGCCTGGGTACGATTATTGCCGCCCATGTGGTTTTTTGTCTGGCTTACATTGCGCTGGTTGTTTCCACTCGCCTCACCGACCTGGATCCGCACCTGGAAGAAGCCGCTCTGGATTTAGGAGCCACTCCTACCCAGGCCTTCTTGCAAGTATTACTTCCGGAACTGATGCCTGCGATCGTGGCCGGCTGCCTGTTAGCCTTTGTCCTGAGTCTGGATGATTTCTTAATTGCCAGCTTTACCGCTGGCGGAGGAGCCGCCACCCTGCCAATGGAAATCTTTAGCCGCATCCGGACAGGGGTTAAACCCGACATCAACGCCCTTAGCGTTATTTTAATTCTCTCATCGGGCTTCCTCTTTGCTCTAGCTGAATACCTGCGCTACCGCAGCGAGAAAAAGCAGTTTGAGTAGCAGCGATTGTCTTGAAAGTTAAGCAGAATTGAGAAGAAAGTTATGCCCTCTAAGTCAAGGAGGAATTCGATTTGAAAAACGAGTATTCTGATCGAGAACTGCGATCGTAAATTTTGTTCTCATTTGAGAAAGCAAGCAGTAAACAGGAGTATTCTAATAATAGAAACTGATCAGTTTCCTGAATGAAACAACAGTTCGCCAATAAACAGGAGGTTACGAAATAGATTCCTCAAGTGATTTATTGGATTCGCAGTATAACAGCACCCAAACAACTCTTTGATATTTCCTCTACTTCTTTCAGGGAAGTCTATGTAACCGATTCCTAACCTATCAAAACTTCAACGTTGGGTTACTGAATCGTTCAACTTCAAGCAAGCTCAAATTATCAGAGGAAAGATGCTCAGGGGGATGTTTTGGGTGCTGTTTTTGTTTAAATACAGTCAACATCTGGAACTCGAAGATGAGGGGATGAGTGTTCCGGATTCCCCACTCCCTGCAAATGTAACAGGGTTTACATATAGTCACCCGATGGCAGAACGCTGCTGTCTATACTGGAGGCACTAGGCTGGCGAGCGCACATCATGGATGACTTGTTGAAAGAATTTGAAGAACTGTTAGATCAAGGATTTGAGAATCTGCTCGACTTTGTGCGAGAAATTGAAGGGCGAGCCGGCTCGGAAAGCTTTCAATCGGAAGACTTGAATGCAGAGGTGCGAAATCGCTCCCAGACGACCGCCAACTACACTACCGAAACTCACACTTATCAGCGATCAGACGGCACTCAAACTACCACGATGCGAGAAGAGGTGATCATCACACCCCCACCAGCGGAGTATCAGGAACCTGTTTCCCTGGCTGGGATTGGGGGTCTGTCGGCTGTGGTGCAAGATTTGCGGGAACTGGTGGAACTCCCTCTGAAGCGGCCTGAGTTGCTGCAGATGTTGGGACTGGAACCGACGACAGGTGTGTTGCTGGTTGGCCCACCGGGAACAGGCAAAACGCTGACCGCTCGTGCCCTGGCGAAGGAACTGAATGTCAATTACATTGCGATCGTCGGCCCAGAGGTGATCGGCAAATATTATGGCGAGGCCGAGGCCCGGTTACGCAAGATTTTTGAGAAAGCGGCGCGATCGGCTCCCTGCATCATCTTTATTGATGAAATTGATGCCCTGGCTCCCGATCGCACCAGGGTGGAAGGCGAATTAGAAAAACGGCTGGTCGCCCAACTCCTGGGATTAATGGATGGATTTGCCAAAACCAAAGGGGTGGTGGTGCTGGCCGTAACCAACCGTCCCGATCAACTGGATGCAGCTCTGCGTCGTCCGGGCCGATTTGATCGAGAGGTATCATTCCGGGTGCCCGATCGCGCTGGTCGCCTGGAAATTCTGCAAATTCTCACACGGGCCATGCCTTTAAGTGAGTCGGTCGATCTGGAGCCGATCGCCGATTTATCTGTAGGTCTGGTGGGAGCAGACCTGAAAGCTCTCTGTCAGAAGGCTGCCTATACGGCCTTGCGACGACTGATGCCCTCCTATCATGGCCCCCTTCCCAGCCGTATGAGCGTCACCCAGGCCGATTTTCTGCAGGCCATTAAACAGATTAAGCCTGCAGTGTTGCGATCGGTGGAGGTGGAAACCCCCAAAGTGTCCTGGGATGCGATCGGTGGCTTAGAAAGCGTCAAGCAAACACTGCAGGAATCGGTTGAGGGAGCACTGCTGTATCCCGAACTGTATCAACGCACGAAAGCGAAAGCCCCGCGAGGAATTTTGCTCTGGGGGCCACCAGGAACCGGAAAAACCTTGCTGGCCAAGGCGGTCGCTGCCCAGGCCAGAGCGAACTTTATCGCCGTGAATGGGCCGGAACTCCTGAACAAATGGGTGGGCGCATCGGAACAGGCGGTGCGGGAACTGTTCACTAAAGCCCGACAGGCGGCTCCCTGTGTGGTGTTTGTGGATGAAATTGATACCCTGGCTCCAGCGCGGGGCAGTTTTCAGGGGGATTCGGGAGTCAGCGATCGGGTGGTCGGTCAATTACTCACCGAACTGGATGGCCTGCAAGACTGTCCCAATATCCTGCTGATTGGCGCTACCAACCGTCCTGAAACTCTAGATCCGGCTCTGTTACGGGCAGGTCGATTAGATTTGCAGTTGAAAGTAGATTTACCCGATGAGGCCAGTCGTTTAGCCATCCTGGAAGTCCATAACAGCGATCGGCCCCTGTCTGATGTGGATCTCCGTGTCTGGGCCACTCAAACTGCAGGCTGGAATGAGGCGGATCTGACGTTATTGAGTAACCAGGCCGCGTTAGAAGCAATTCGTCGTTACCGCAGTCAGGGCTTAACCGATCCCACGGCAATTCACATTACAATGGATGACTTCGCAGCCGCCTTCCAGCGCTTAGGTGAACAACGGCACTCGGCATCATCATGACAACATCGACTCATCACTCCAATTCGGAGCTGGGGCTGGCGATCGCAACTTTACTGACAATCGCTACCACTCTAATCATCAATACCCTGTCCAACATTTTTCCGCCCGGTGGCCTGAATGTTGGCGAGATTGCCAATACGTTACTGAAAGATGTACTAATTCTGCCTACCAACTACGCCTTTGCCATCTGGGGACTGATTTATGTCGGACTGGTTGCCTACGGTCTATATCAGTTCCGCCTGTCCCAACGTCAGGATCCGGTCATCCGTCAGGTTAGTGTACTGCTGATCCTGGCCTGTCTCGCGCAGATGGTCTGGATCTATCTATTTACCCTGCGTCAGTTCTGGTGGTCAGTGCTGGCGATGTTGGCGATTCTGCTGCCCCTCATCGGGGCTTACCTGCAACTGAGAACGGGGGAGGAACGGGTATCACGAGACCGCAAATGGCTGGCGCGCATTCCCTTCAGTGTTTACCTGGCCTGGATTTCGGTCGCGACGATCGTCAATGTCGCCTGTGCCCTCTACAGTTCCGGGTGGACTGGCTGGGGGTTGAGTCCGATCTCCTGGACGGTGATGATGTTGGTCATTGGCGCGATCGTGGCTGGCCTGGTTGTCTGGCAGCGACGGGATCGGGCGTTTGGCCTGGTGTTTATCTGGGCTTACGTGGCGATCGCCCTGCGCCAATCGGCAGTTTCTGCGATCTGGATGACGGCTGGGGGGATGGTGCTGGCGATCGTAGGACTGCTGCTGGTTGACAAATTCCAACGAAACAAGTGACGTTTTAGTACATCTGTTCTATAATTCTGTCAACTCTGATCAGCCCAGAGTCCTTTTTTGTTTGGCTCGGCTGAGGGTTGATGGTTTATGCAATACGCTCCTCTCGTTCCTGGAACACTGGTTTGTAATCGCTATGTAGTTGTGGGGCTGGCAGGGCAGGGGCCGTTTGGTCTTACCTACCTGGCTCACGATCAAAAGCGCTTTGATGAGTTGTGCCTGCTGAAAGAGTTTGTACCCGTCTCTCAAGATCCGGCCCTGCTGGAATTTCTGCGACAGAGTTTCCATCAACAGGCGGCAGCACTCTATCAGTTGCAGCATCTCCAGTTGCCCCACTTCCGCATCATGTTTATCCATGACTAGCGCCTCTATTTGGTGCGGGAATATATCGTAGGCAAAAGTTATGGTGTCTTGCTGAATGAACTGGTGGCAGCAGGACGTACCTTTTCCCAGGCCGAGGTAATGCAGATCCTGGTGCAAACGCTGCCTGTACTCGCCTACCTACACCGTATGGGGCTGATTCACCAGAATATTTGTCCAGAAAACCTGATTTTGCGCCACCAGGATCAACTGCCGGTCTTGATTGATTTTGGGTTAGTCAAGCAACTGGTCGTCAGCCTGCCCTTACATCCGGTGCCCCCAGAGGTCAGTCTATTACGGGAACCTTACGCCGACCCAGAACAATGGTATGGCGAAGTTATGACCCCAGCTACTGACCTGTACGCCCTATCCGTAACTGCGATCGCCCTGCTCACAGGTCAGGATCCGCAACTCCGGCAAACCTGGTGGAACCGTACCCAGGAATGGGAATCTCAGGTTGAGCTATATCCCGAGTTTGCTCACGTCCTGAAGCGCATGGCTCATCCCAATCCCCACAAACGCTTCACCTCCGCCAAACAAACTCTGAAAGCCCTGGAACCCATCATCGCTCCCGTCCTCACCCTCACCACCCTCCGTCCCTTCCCCACTCTCCCCTTCTTCCCCACTTCCCAAACGCTCTCCTTCCCAGCGGCCCCACCGCCAGACCACGGGCGACTGGAAAGCCTCTGCCATCCTGCTGAGCAGTGTGGCCCTCCTGGTGGCCGTTATTTCGTTCCGCGCTCTGTCCTGGGTGCAGCAAGACTGGCCATTCAAGCCTTCTCCGGAGTCACCGATCGCGGCAAATTCTCCTCCAACAGCGGCTACTGATAGTTCTGGTTCCACTTCCACGCCCAGTCCCGTGCAATCGATCCCCGATCGTCAGCCAACTCGTGAGTCTGGGATGTCATCCCCTGGCTCTGGGGAGGCAGAAATTTCACCTCAGTTTCTGGCCGCACTCACCGATGAATTGTTTTATGCCAAGCATCCCGATTTACAAGGGAAGAAATTGGCAGCGGAACAGACTGACCTGCAACAAGAGTGGACAGCGATCTCCAATGAGCTGCAGACGAAGTTAGCCAGCCTGAGTGCTGAAACCCGTAGTAAGTTAGGCAGCTACCAGCGCTCCGATTATGAACAGTGGATTGCTCCCGCTAATGGGGCCAGTGTCAATAGCCGAGAACTGAATGTATTGGCAAACAACCGCTTCGGGGAACTATTTCCTGATCAAAAGGGCAAAACCCTGAATCCCAAAACCTTTGGTCAGGTGTGGTACGCGATCGCGGAGGAGGAATTGAAGCAATTAAAGCCGCAGCGGTAGAGGTTTTTAGCTTTTGGATTGCAGAAAGCCGCCTGTTACCATCAGTTCGACAGCCCCCTCCCCAACCCTTTGCCTAATTCCAGCCTAACCTACTCTCATTCTGTGATTGCTGGTTGGTACTGAGGATCCTCGAATACGGCGGCTGGCTAAAGCAGACTGACGAGAAACTGGGCGCGATCGCTCATACCGTTGTTTCATACGCCCCATACTCAACAGGTTGCCTGCTTCATCCAGCAGAGGACGGTTGGAGAGGTGCCACTCAATCAGTGTTAAACCAACCGCTACCAGCAGGGCAGCAATACCGAGCGCAAACAGCGCCAGGGCAACGGGAATTAGCCAGTCCCATCCGAACAATCCGCGCAGCGCCAGCAGGAACCCACTCAAGATAGAGAAAAATAATGCATAGTAGGCCATCATCACGCTGTAACCCATGATCCGATAGCGGGTATGAAAATAGCGCTGTTGCCACCGCTGCTGCAAAACCTGACTACGAACTTCGTCCCCATTCGCTTCCTGGGCACCCGCCTGCTGCAATACCTGAATTTCTTCACTTAAGGTACTATGCCGTGCAGTCAGTCCCCCCAATACAAGAGCACAGACAACGCTCATCAACATCGAATTAAGCATCAGTTGAATCAGTTGAGTGGTCTGCTCGACGCTCATGCGCCTCCTCCTGGGGGTATAGCATCACAAGTAATGGTCGTTATCCTAAGCGATCGCGAGCTAAAAATAAAAGCTTTGTATTGTAACTTTTCCCTCTTCCCGTACGATCAGTGAAGCCGTTTTGCGAAATGATCTGTGACTGACTCGAAAAAGCCTTCTCGTTCTCTAACGGGTATTGCCGGAATTGTGGCGATCGCCACCCTGATTAGTAAGCTGTTCGGTCTGGTACGACAACAGGCGATCGCGGCAGCCTTTGGCGTGGGGCCAGCCTATGGAGCTTACAACTTTGCCTATGTGATTCCGGGCTTTCTGTTAATCCTGCTGGGCGGAATTAATGGCCCGTTCCATAGTGCGATCGTCAGTGTGCTGGCAAAACGGAAGCGGGAGGAAGTCGCGCCGATCGTGGAAAGTATCACGACCCTGGTCGTGGGCCTGCTGTTGATTCTCATGGTCGGGATGGTGATCTTTGCTGATCCCCTGATGCATCTGGTGGCCCCTGGTCTATTTATTACAGAAGCGCAGGCCAGAGCAGCTCGCATTTCTCCGGAGGATTTTCAGGTGCTGCAGCAAACACGGGAGATTGCCATTCAACAGTTCAAAATCATGGCCCCAATGGCGGTTTTGGCGGGCTTGATTGGCATCGGCTTTGGCACCTTAAATGCGGCGGATCAATACTGGTTGCCCTCCATCAGCCCCCTGTTTTCCAGTATTACGGTATTGCTGGGCCTGGGCGGATTGGCGATCTACCTCGGCCCCAAGATCATCTTGCCTGAATACGCCATGCTGGGCGGTGCGGTACTGGCCTGGACTACACTGGCAGGAGCCTTACTGCAATGGTTGGTGCAGCTTCCGGCCCAGTGGCGATCGCAATTGGGAAGCTTGCGGCCCCGCTTCGACTTCCACCGACCAGAGGTGAAGGAAGTGATCAAAATTATGGGGCCAGCCACTTTCTCCTCCGGCATGATGCAGATTAACGTCTGGACTGATCTGTTCTTTGCCTCCTTCATTCCCAATGCGGCATCCGCAGTTTCTGCAATGGGTTACGCCGGACTGCTGGTGCAAACCCCGCTCGGGATTCTCTCGAATATGATTCTGGTGCCTCTGTTGCCCGTCTTTTCCCGGTTAACCGATCCTAATGACTGGCCAGCACTGAAGCAGCGAATCCGCCAGGGAATGCTGATGACTACCCTCACCATGCTGCCTATCAGTGCGCTGATGATTGCCCTGGCCTTACCCATCTCGCAGGTTGTGTATGAGCGTTACGCTTTTACAAAGGAGGATGCTCAACTGACAGCTTTAGTTCTCATGGCTTATGCCGTGGGCATGTTCTTCTACTTGGGACGAGATGTCTTGGTGAGAGTCTTCTATGCCCTAGAGGATGCCGATACGCCCTTCCGCATCAGTGTGGTCAACATTTTTCTCAATGCCCTGCTGGATTTTCTACTGGTCAAACCATTAGGAGCACCGGGCCTGGTTCTGGCGACCGTAGGAGTCAATATTGTGTCAATGGTGATGATGTTATACCTCTTGCATCGCCGTTTACATGGATTACCCCTGTGGGAGTGGGCCGTTCCAACCGTGGGGTTGGCTGCCGCCAGCACGATCGCAGGGTTTACGGCCTGGGGAGTGCTGCAGGGTCTGGAACAGCTACTCGGACAGCATGGCTTCTGGCTCCTGCTCCTGCAAGTGTGTATCGCAGGGGGAGCCGGATTCCTGGTCTTCGGCCTGCTTGCCTTGCAACTGAAACTCCCGGAAGTCAACCTGTTAGTCGATCGGCTCCGACAAAAGCTGAATCGACGTTCATAGAGACGTTGCGCCGCAACCTTTCTACGACCCGTTCACCATTACATCTTCCGTTGAAACTCTTCCAGCAAGTCCATTAAGTTGACCATACATTGCATGGGAATTAAGTCGGCGAGGGGAACTTCCCGCTTACCACCGCCCAGTTTAACAGGAATGCTTTGCAGCACCTGGGTGACTTGATCTTCAGACAGTTTATTGCCACTCAGGAGCGGGTAGAGTTTTTCGGCCACCACTGTATGCAGGTGGGCATTGGATAGAAAAAGGTGCCACTTGGCTACGTCGATATATACATTTTCGCCAATATCGGCAGCCAAGGCTTCGATCGCTTCACTGGAACTGATGCTTGCCATAACGAATCCTCCTGATTCACTCAAGATTTTTTAGGTTTTGCAGTGGGTTGATCTTTTGGGGCGAAGCCACTCCCTGCTGTTGCTGCTGGTGCAGTTAAATCTGAATATTGGGCGATCGCAAATACATACACCGCATGAGCCAGCAGGAATAGTGCCCAGGCTACGGTAATCCAGGGAGTGCCCGGAAGTCCGCCTGGAGTTGCAAGTCCCCCAAGCTTCTGGGGTGCAAGACGAAAAAACCAGAGGCCAGAATTGACGGCTGCAAACAACGCGACGTGGGTGGCAAAGGTCATCCGGTCATCAAGTTTGCGGTAGGCAGGATCGTTGCGATCGGGCTGGCGCGGCCAACGTGGAGGCATAAAAGTATAGAAATGTTTGTAATGGAACCTTATCTCTAAGATATCGAATAACGCTGGCAAAAAACTGATGAACTGACCTGGTTTGCAGAGAGTCTGACTGGGGAGGAATTTTCAGAAGCGCAAAAGAGATTTCAGGATTCACGCCAAGTCGAATTTTGAGTTACCAAAGCAAGACGCTAAAGAGATCTTTAAAATCCGCCGATTGTCGATTGGGTTGATGGAATCGCTAAGGTTAGAATGCAACAAGCGGTCTTATTCCCCTATCCCCCCAAGTTCTGTGTCGATTCGACGTCTTTTTAGAAAATCAGCGACGGGTCGCCGTTCCAGCTATCTGGCGATCGTCATTTTTCCTGACGAAAGTACCGTGTTTCAAGCCTATCGTTTGCTGCATTATCATGGCATTTCCCCAGAGCATTTAGTAATCGTAGGTCAGGGATACAGCAGCCCTGAGCGCGTGGGATTGATGAATCCAGTGCAAATTATTATCCGTAAGGCGTTTGTTTACGCGATCGGGGCGGGGGCGATCAGCATTATAGGGGCAGGGATCACCATGTTGATCGGGGGGCTAGACCAGAATATCGCTCACATTACGATCATTACCAGTTTACTCAGTGTGGTAACTGGAGCCATGATAGGGGCTGTGTTGGGTTTGTTGGGAGAAGGAACCGCCGCCAGCATTTATCGGCATCATTTACGCCAGGGCCGTTATTTGCTGATGATGGAAGGATCAGA
This sequence comes from Leptodesmis sp., assembly GCF_052746595.1. Classification (NCBI taxonomy): domain Bacteria; kingdom Bacillati; phylum Cyanobacteriota; class Cyanophyceae; order Leptolyngbyales; family Leptolyngbyaceae; genus Leptodesmis; species Leptodesmis sp. Next base: position 8,020 of record NZ_JBRAGO010000060.1, on the reverse strand, counting down.
GAATCTCGTTCGTTGGGGACAAGAAGTTTTAGGATATTACTCTGCTCCCAGTCCTCATTAGCTCGATCGGCTGATTCCTTGCTATCTGCGGCCTCTCATGTTCCGAGTAGTCGCCCGTAGTTATTCGTAAGATTTTGAGCGTTGGACAAATGCCTCGAATACGGCCAACGCTTTGGTCATCAGTCATTTGCCATTGTCCATCAATCAAACATCACCCGAAATAAGCAGGCGTGCCGTAGGCAGATAAGTTAACCTTTGGCGGGAGGTCATTGATCTCAGTGTTGTATGTCATATAATGATGACTTCCGTAAGGAACAGCGGGTGCTTGTAAGTCTCTTGGCGGGGATGCACAAGCGCTCCATAGTCACGATTCAACTCAATCTTGCCTGTTCAGTCAATTGTCAAGGTTGATTGATTCAAAATAAGCACAAATGGTCAGATGTCACGGATCGAGGGTTTTCTCATGAGATCTCTGACAATCTGAGCAGTAGCAAAGTCCCTAAAGTGCAGAAGACTCTTTTTCTATTCTAGATAGTGTAAAAGTTTAGTGAAGGCGCAAACCTTTAGATTAGCTGAAACTCTTTCAACGCAGGCACAGAATTGTGATTTTCGTGCCCTGATCGGCTCAGTTTGATTAAAGCAAATCGCTGCACTGACATCAGAGAAGCCCATTGCTCTAGGGTCAAATTCACCTCAACAGCAGCGGCTTTGGCAGAGACATCCTGGGGAATCGTCGTAGCATCTAACCAGGGAGGCTAGGGATCGATCGGAAGTTCGGAGGCGATCGCGCCAGTCCGTTGTTGTACCAACTCACACAGAAACTCCCGATAAGCCTGAATCTCTGATTCCGTTTCGCAGGGTAGTTCTACTAGCTTGAGGCGATCGTCCTGGGTAAACTGGTTCCACTGCTGCAGCTTCAATTTAATGCTACAGGTATCCAACTTAAGCCGCACCTGCATGGAATACATCGCAGCGACTCTACAAAATCCGATTCAAACTGAAAAAAGTTAGACATGGCAGATAAGAGTTAAGAGTTGAAAATTAAACCAAGTCCAACTAGGGAACGGTCATTTTCCGATCAGAGAAACGACGGTTCTAGGCTTGGACAAGGTTTAAAGGCTGGATATTGCTGAATAAGATGATGCAAACCACACGGTTGAGTGTTTGGAGTTGCCAGTTGGTCTTCATTGTATAGGGTTGATAGTCATGCGCGTTCCTTGCTATAGGCCATGACTCAGAGACAGTTAATCCCAAATCGCCCATCCAAAATCCAAAATGGTATGAATAGTCGCCACTCTGCCTGCCAAATTTGGAAAAAGACTTACGGAGGCTGGAGGTTTATTTTCTGAGCGATCGCTTTACACTGAAGGCAAGCCTCCCATGCCGGATGAAAACCATGAGTCAGAGCACTACAGAGTCGCCCAGGCAAATCTTTCTGGTTGTGGATGACCATGAGCTATTCTCGAGGGAACCGTTCCTGCGCTGCGCCGGGAATACGCAACCGCAGAGATATTGACGGCTCAAGATTTGCAAACGGCTTTAACGCAAATCAAGCTATATCACCCAACGCTGATTGTGTTAGAATTGAGTATTTCGGAGCAGCCTCAAACTCCAGCCAGATCTGAAGTGGGTATGCGCTTCCTGAAAATGCTGTTGGAAAGCAAGCTGGCTCCCAATATTCTGGTGTTAAGCACCAACATCAAGCTACTGGTACAACTCAAACCCATGATCAATGCCTATGAAGGTGGGTTTGCAGCAATGGATAAATCCCTGCCGATTCGGGAAATGCTGCGATTAGTAGATGTTGCTCTATGGGGATCGATTTATTTTCCTCTCGAGTTGCGTGCCCGATCGGAGTTTGACCGACGCTGGCTGGAAGTGTTAACTCTGAAATATTAGGAAGGCTTGACGGATAAAGCGATCGCCGAACGGATGCAAGTTAGCGATCGTACCGTTCGCAATTACTGGGTGCATCTACAGGATGCATTGGGCGTTTATGATGAGCCTGATAAAGATCTACGAATTCAAATTGAAATTGCTGCCAGAAGGCTAGGCTTATTGAGCTGGCAGTATGTTTAACTCCTGGCAAAAACTATCGCTGGCAGGTGGAGCTGATCTGCAATCCTGATAGTCCCTCGGGCAACCTGTTTGCTGAATCTGAACTGCAGGTAGTGGTGCTCCAGCCTCAACTGAAAACGCAACTTCAGCAACAGCGCGATCGGGCTAAGCAGGCTCAACTGTATGCTCAGGCCAACCTCTGGTACGACAGTCTCAGCGTAGCCTTTAGCCCGCGTACAAATTTGACTGAACTGAAAGACTTGCAACTTTCCCTATTAAACAAAGTTGCCTTAAATCCGTCTGAGCAAGCACTTCTGCAAAACAGTAGAGTGTACTGGTTCACACCCTAACTATTAAAAAACCCCCCACTCCTTGAGGTTAAGTGGGGGTTAAGTAGGCTCAGCAACTATCGTCTGGAAACGATAGGGCTAATTTGCTTGATTACAGCATCCTGATGATAAAGGCCAAAAGGGATAGCTAACTCGGCAGCTTTAACATCAAACAACTAGGGGGGCATCAGCTAGGAGAGGGCACCCTAAGAAAACATCCTTAGATGGGATAACCCAAGGTAGAAAAGACACTATGGTTGGTTCTACTTTCATTTTTAGAGTAAAGGAACCTTAGCCAGAAAGCTGTGACTTTTCAGGCAAGTCGCTTTCCAATTTTGGAAAATAAAGGGCATGGGCCATTCATTCAGTCTTTCCTAAATCTCAGCAACAGCACGTTCAATCAGACGGCGAGCCAGCGTTTGTATCCCCGTGTGGCGGTAATACTTGACGTTCATATCCAGTAAGGCACCCAGGTAGTCTGCTTTATCATCCGTGAAATCGATGAATCCTTTTAGGCGACCCATTAACCCTTCCTGAGTGACATGATTGGAACTGACAAAATTTTGCATCCAGCCTTTTGTGGAATCAAAACTTTGGGCAATAAAGCCCCCTTTTTCGGACGAGTTCCTGCCAGGAATCAGTTCCTGAACACTCTTGAACGTTTGATTACCTTCTAACTCTTGGGGACTAGTTCCCTGGAAAATAGACAGTGCTTTTTCTGCAAAGGCTGGCCCCAGCGGAATCACTCCATCAAAGCAAACCAGAGCGGCCATCCGCATCAGGGATTCGCCACTATAATCACCAAGGGCAGCCAAGAAATCACCAATGCTGTCTCCTGGAATACCGTTAATCTGGCAAAAGGCTACCAGTTCCGTCACCAGTTTGACGCATAGGTCAATGCTTTGTGCCTTTTCCGGTTTTGGGGTGATGTTTTTGAGGAAGCCCAGGAAAGTATCCTGCCCAATCCGGTTGGCTAATGCCGCTGTACCCAGTAAGCCCGATCCAGATTCCACGGTTTCATAAAGCCAGAGTGCCCGTTGATAGCCCTGAGACTTGTCGTTGTAGAGGGCAACGGCTCGTTCGCCAATTTGTTGAATTAAACTTTCGTCGGTTTCTCCGGTGACGGCCCGAATCGTGTTGTCAAATCCGGTCAGGTTTTGCCATTGGCCAGGAAGGAGAAAATCCAACGATCGCAGGGCAGCCACTGTTAGCCCCCCTGTGGGTAGCTCATCCACCAGTTCAAAAATGGGTTTACTCACGATTGGAGCTCCTTATTTCAGTTTGGATAGACCATTCAGGTCAAATTTTTGAATCCAGGCAATGCGATCCTGTTCCGTAAAGGAGGAATCGCGGGATTGGGCTTTCACCTGAAAGCGATCGCCCACCAGCACGCCTGTCCCTGTTTGTCCTTGTTGGGCTGCTGGGTAGCCAGCAATTTTAGTGGTACTTTGCCGATATTTGTCAGCCGCTGAGGGGTTACTAATCGTGTCATTAATTGACAGTACCGCGACATTTTTGCCACCTCGGTTGACCTTATGTTCAGCAAAGCCTTTTTTCTCCTGAGATGGAACTACAGAGTAGCCATTTGCTGATTTGGGAAAGAACTTGTTGAACTGGCTACCGTTCACCGCTTCCTTAGAAACAGCAGAGCTTCCCTTTTGAGTGGTTTCTTTTTGCACCTGGTCGTACCGCGATGGCGGCTCAGGGGCACACGCTCCCACCACCAGCGCCAGACTCAGCACAGCAGGAATGAAAATTTTTTGAGACGCAACAGGCATAGTTAAAGGTGAGACACAAAAACAGGGATTAACCAGCGGGCTGAGGAGTCAGTACTGGAGTTGTCCTTTGAGGATAGGCTGGAGTTTTGGTAATCACAGCAGGAGCCGTGGCCGGTTTTGAGGCGGTTGGGGCCAGGGCGGGCTTCAGTTTCGCCAAGCCCTTCAGGTCAACTTTTTGTAACCAGGCTACGCGATCGTCTCGAGTAAAGGAAGGGTCACGGGATAGCACTTTCACCTGATAGCCATTCACCAGAATCCCTGTCGCGTTCGTGCCCTGATCTACGGCGGGATACCCGGCAATTTTGCTGGTGGCCGTCTGGTACTTCGCGGCGGCACTGGGCAGGCTGGTAGTGTCACTAATCGAAATCATGGCTACGTTTTTGCCATCTTTATTGACTTTGTATTCAGCAAAGCCCTTCTTCTCCTGAGCCGGAACAATGTCGTAGCCCTTCACTTTCCTGGGGAAGAATTCATTGAAGGTAGACCCTCGCTCAGCCACTTTGGAGACGGCAGCCGGAGCACCCCGACCAGAGGTTTCCTTTTGCACCTGGGAATAGCGAGACGGTAGGTTAGGCTGACAGGCCGTGACGAACAATAATAAACAGAGAAATAGAGGTGTAAGTATTGTGCGCCAACGAATCGGTTTCATGAGAGTCTCCTGAAGGCAGAACGGACTAATCTCAGTCCAACAAACCGGAGTGACCCATTAGAGAAACTACAGTTCTGGACATGAAAAGATTTATTCAGATCTTTTCGTAAATTGTCTCTCTAAATACCAAATAATCGAAAGTTTTAAAGATTTCAGATTTCTGAAGCAAACTGGACTGATTTAACCAGATTCGGAGTGCGATCGCATCACTCTTGAGGATCATGTCTGCATGTTGTCTGATAAATCTGAGATTCGAGGTCGAAGGATGGAGTCTTATGGTAAAGCGCTTGAACAAATTGAGAAACTGCAAAAGTAAGACAGTGATTTTGAGAAGGGGTGTGAGGGGGTGGAGGAAATGGGGAAAGATAAGCGGACAAAATCCTCAATCTCCTTTGCTTGATGATTGATCCGCACAACCCAACCGTTAAAAAGCTCCTGAACAGACACAACGGTAATCGCGACATCTGCTCCTAATTCTGCAACTCGACGGCTAACCTGTGGATGTCCTGCCAATACCAACGAAACATGGTCTGTATCCAAAGTCCAAAGGCTCATGCCTGGTCATCTTCATCCCGTTCTCGCTCTACTTGCCATTCTGCTGCCATTTCTGTAAACTCGGCATCGGTTGCAAACATGCCAATAAACTCTGTCCGATAAATTAGCCACACTGGGCGAACCAGGTAAGAGACTGGTTCCTGACTTTTCCGGGTTTGCTTTAGGCTGCCAGCTTGTGGCTTAGCCAATCGATGCCTTCGCCTGTCTCAGTCGCTGGTTCACCGCCTCCCAGTTGACCACGTTCCACCAGGCATTCAAGTAATCGGTGCGGCGATTCTGGTACTTCAAATAATAGGCGTGTTCCCAAACGTCATTGCCCAGAATGGGATAGCGGCCTTCCATCAGGGGAGAATCCTGGTTCGCGGTACTGCTGACCTGCAATTTGCCAGCCCGATCAATGGTCAACCAAGCCCAGCCACTACCAAACCGCTTGGCTCCGGCATCATTGAACTGTTTTTTGAATTCCTCAAAGCTACCAAAAGACTCGTTAATAGCAGTGGCGATCGCTCCTACAGGTGGGCCGCCCGCCTTTGGCCCCATAATTTCCCAAAACATCGTGTGATTGAGATGCCCCCCGCCGTTATTGCGGACGGTTATACGAATGTCTTCGGGCAGGCTGTTCAAGTTCTGAATCAGGGATTCGACGCTCCTGGTTTGCAATTGGGGATACTTAGCAACGGCAGCATTCAGGTTATTCACATACGCCGCATGATGTTTGTCGTGGTGAAATTGCATCGTAGCTTTGTCAATGTGTGGCTCTAATGCATCATAGGCATAGGGCAGGGGTGGCAGGGTAAACGGCCCTTTTGGAGATTCTGCGGCCCAGGTTGGTTCTGTCGCCAATCCCAGCCCCGCTGCTCCGGCACTGGCTCCTAACAAGTACAGAAAGGTGCGTCGGTTGAGAGTCATCGCTACTAAAGTCCTGCTTGCATTTAGGTAGACAGGATTGATTGTCTCATTTCGGAGAGCTTTTAGTTTTAGTCTTAAACACAAAGAAGGCGATCAAGCATTCGTCCTTGGTCATCAGACATTGGTTAGCCGATGGCACGCTGCACAAGCCAATTAAACAACAAAGGACGAATGACCAGGGACAAAAATGACAACAGACTGATTACAAAGGCAGTGAATAGCCCAACGCTTTTTTGACTCGTAACAACGTCTGATGAGCGATCGCCCCCGCTTTCTCCCGTCCTTCCTTAAGTACGGATTCCAGGTAGCCTGGATCTGCCATGATCTCGTGATACTTGTCTTGAATGGGTTTGAGGTGGGCGATCGTCGCTTCCGTCAGGATGGGTTTGAATTGCCCCCAGCCCATATCGGCACATTCAGTCGCGACTGCCTCTTTGGATTTACCCGACATCAGCATATAGAGGCTGAGGAGATTGTTGCATTCGGGGCGATCAGGGTCGCCAAACACCAGACCCTTGACTGGATCTGTCTTACATTTCTTGATCTTGGTTTGAATCACGTCCGGAGCATCCAGCAAATTAATCCGGCTCATATCCGACGGATCGGACTTCGACATTTTTTTGGTGCCGTCGGTTAGACTCATCACCCGTGCCCCAGCCGTTTGAATCAGGGCAGTAGGGGATTTCAAAACAGCTTTACCTTTGCCGAATTGATGGTTGAGGCGATCGACTATATCGCGGGTGAGTTCAATATGCTGTTTCTGGTCTTCGCCCACAGGCACCTTATCCGCATCATAGAGGACAATATCAGCAGCCATCAGCACTGGGTAATCCAGTAACCCCATGCTGACATTCTGCCCCTGCTTGACGGCTTTTTCTTTGAACTGGATCATGTCCTCCAACCAGTTCAACGGCGTAATGCAGTTAAGCAGCCAGGTCAGTTCACTGTGCGCGGGAATGTGGGACTGAACAAAAATCGTGGAGTATTGCAGATCAATCCCGCAGGCCAGGTAAAGGGCAGCAATGGTATACGTATCTGCGGCCAGGGTTTCCGGATTGTGCGGGACGGTGATAGCGTGCAAATCGACGACGCAGAAAAAGTTATCGTATTGACTTTGTCCCGCCACCCAGTTGCGAATGGCTCCCAGGTAATTCCCCAGGTGCAGATTACCCGTCGGCTGAACTCCAGAAAGAACCCGCTGTTTCGTCATAGCTCCACAAATATCCATCAATGGGGGACTGTTGCCATCCACAGACCGCCAATTCCAATGCTACCTTAAGAAATGTAAAGAAAATCGCTGACAGTTATCACAACTATTTTTCTGATTATGAACCACTCTCTCAGCCAACATCAGATCAATCTATTACAGGACTGTCTAGCGCTGGCTTTGAACCCCAAAACTCAGGCGGAGGCCGATCGCCAGTTTCTAGATTTGCAAGATAGCCTGAACCCAGATGCAATGACCGCAGAAGTATTACAAAAGTTGTGGGCAGAAGTGTTAGCGGCTCGACGATCGGCGGCGTTTTGGGAACACTTAAGCGATGCTGAAAAAGCCATGAGTGATGGGTTAGCCGATGATCACCTGCGGTTGCAGCAAAACTATTTACGGTTGATTCAGGAACAGTAGTGCCGTTTCAATTCAAAAAGTATCTGGTAAAAAAGTATCTGGCGGTTAAAACCGCGACTACACTCACTAGGTCTGCCGACGCAGACTCAATACCATCCAGGTTTTCAGTAACCTG
>NZ_JBRAGO010000059.1:0-29224 GCF_052746595.1 Leptodesmis sp. | reverse complement strand
AATTGACCAGCCCAATTTTGCCCAGTTTTCGCTGCCTGGTGAGCCAGCTTTTCTAAGGGGCCAACTGTTGCTGTCTAGGATTGTTGGGGTTAAGGCTCATACTAGGAATTTGTAACACTTTGCGAGATCGCCTCAACTTTTGCCATAGTAAAGAGAATCAAGTGAGATTGAGGAAGTGCTATGGAACCTGTAACCTTAGCAGCAGGCTCGATCGCCCAACTTGCGTTCAATGAATTCATCAAGTCGAGTACGGGGGAAGCCGCTAAAAAGCTGACGGGAGAAGCATTAGCAAAAGCAAATGAGCTGCGAAAGGCAATCTGGGCACAATTCAGGGGGAACGCACGGGCTGAGACTGCCCTGGCTAAGGTGGAAAAAGAGGGAACTCCTGCGGCTTTAGAAAAGGTGACAAAGTACCTCGACCTGGAAATGGATGAAGACCAGACATTTGCAGCGGACGTGTAGCAGATGGCCAATCAAATTATCAATGTCCACAATCAAACCGCCGATGTGGCTGACCGGATTTATCACCAAAATGCTGGACGAGACATCTTCAATATTGAGGATGCAGGACAGGGCAACAAGTATGGTGGGTCTTGAGTGTGGGGCCAACGGGTGACCAAAACGCAGACCGTGATATTTTTAACGTCAAACAGGGAGACGTTAATGTCTACAACTATGCACCCTTGACGGAGATCGATGTCACGCTGGATGAAACACTGCCGCCCTACTATCACTGGCAACCGCGCCAGGAAGAACAGCAAATTCTGGCAGACCTGACGACGGATGTGCGATTGATTCAGATCTTGGGGGTAGGAGGCTACGGTAAATCTGCATTAGCAGCGCGTGTGTTTGAGCAGGTCGAGGGGTTTCATAAAAAATTCTGGGTCAGCTTTCGTCCTTTATTTTCTGAGCAAGAGTTTCCACCGTTTTAGGTCTTTGGGCGATGGTTTGGGCGATGGTTTGGCTATCAGCCCAGTCCTGATTGGACGGATGCTCAGCTCACGACGGAGGCATTGAATCGACTGGCCCAACAACGATGTTTGCTGGTGCTGGACAATTTAGAAACGCTACTGGAACCAACTGGGCAGTGGCGAGATCAGGGTTACTACCATTTCTTTCTACGTTGGTTTGAAACGGGGGGGCGGAGTATACTGCTGATCACCAGTCGGGAACGCCCTGATTTGCCAGCGAATCAGCTTGGCCACACTCGCTCCTACTCCATTGGCGGACTGCCTGTTGAGGCAGGGGTAGCCTTGCTCAGGGCGCAACAGGTGCAGGGCAATGAGCCAGAATTGCGGGAGTATGTGGTCGCAGCCGATGGGCATCCGCTGTTGCTGAATCTGACCGTCGGTTTCTTGAAAGAGGTAGCTGGAGATCACCCGCCCATTTCTGGGTTGCAACGGGCGGACTTGAATCTGCTGAAAATCGTGGGACTGCACCGGGGCGATCCCCAGACCAGTATTGAGATTGTGTTAAAGAAAAGCCTGCGGCGGCTAGATGAAACGCTGCTCGCAGTTTTGTTTGAGGTTTGGGCCTTTCCCATGCCCTTTACCCAAAAACTGTTAAAAATTGCCAGAGACTCCAGTGTGACCGAAGCTCAACTGCGACAACTGGCTAAGCGGTCATTGTTGCAAGAAACTTATCGTCCTGAAGGCTGGACATTTCAATTTCAGCCCTTGATTCGCACCTATTTGCAACAACAACTCCTAGATGTTTATCGCGCTACAAACAATCGCCTGGGGGAAGCCAACACGTTACAAGCGATCGGCGATGTGCTGCAATTTCTTGACCGTCGCAGCGAAGCCTTGACGAACTATGAGCAGGCGATCGGTCTGTATCGGGAAGTGGGTGATCGCCTGGGGGAAGCCAACGTTCTGCAAAAGTTTGGTAAGTTGCAGGAAGACCCACAAGCAGGCTTAGGATATCTGCAACAGGCACAGAGCATTTATGAGCAGATTGGCGATCAATACAGCCAGAGCCGCAACCTACTCTTTGTGGCTGCTTGCCAAATCCGGCTGCAAAAGATCGATGCCGCCATTGCGACCCTGCAACACTCCGCTGCACTGGCCAGCACAATTGGTTACGAACCGTTGCAACAATACGCGCTCGATCGCATTACTGAACTGCAACAGCCCGCTCCTGCTCCAAGGGCACAATTGTCAGTTTTCGTCTCCCGTTTAAAAGGGTGGCACTACATTTTATTAGGAGTGTCAGCATTGATTTTGGTGCTGCTCATCCAGTGGATAACTCACAAATAACACGTTCCAGGGAACGGAAAGGACATGGGCGGGGTAACCAGTTCTATCGCAACATACCCTCATTTATAGCGGTTTTCACTGGGGCAAACGCGATCGCTGTTGGTTGTGGGTAGAGGGCGATCGCAGATAGACGCGACCCAACCATCCGGCGGGGGGTACAGGTAGCCAGGGTGAGATCGACTCAGGAACCCGTGCGATCGCCCCGCTGGTTGGACATGGCCTGTTTAACCCATGATCGTCTTCAGCCATCGCTGTTCGGCATCAGATAACGGCGGTGGTGACGGTTGGCGACTGTAATCGATCGTCAAATCATAGTCGGCTTCCTCATAAACCTGATGGATCGCCTGCGATAAATCCAGCGGTACATCCGCATCAGAGGGCAGCAACGGAATCGGGATGGTCGGCAATGGCTCCTGCATGTTCAGCGCCCACACAGCGATGCGATCGCCGGCACGAGTGACGCTAATACAGTAATGAGACTTGGGCAGCAAAGACTCCACAATGGCTCGCCTGCCGCGCCGAATCAAGTCAATCTCAACCAGATGCACTCCTGATCGGATCAGGCGATCGCGCTTTTGTTGGTACTGCTCAAAACCAAGCTGACGTTTGTTTGCGTAGAAGAGAATTTCGATACAGGTGACCAATCGATTGCCGGTTACTTCTCTCACTTCAACCGTGGGAATTCGCAGCGTGATGGGCGGTGGGAGAGTTAGGGTTGCTGGGGTAAAAACAGCCGTTTGTTCTTTGGTCAAGCCAGAAGAATCGGATGTTTTGACCACTTCCACATCCGGATAGATGATTCCCAATTCCTCACTTGAACTGGTATCTTGCACCGTGGACACTTCCAGCCGTGCGGCATAACGAGGTCGCAGCAGCGGCGTTAAGAGTGCGCGAATCCGACTGGCTAATGCACTGTGCAAGTCTTGAAACAAATATCCTTCCAGATAAGGGTTCATGCCTGGAAACTGGGGCATGGGCTACCCCAGCGAGTTCTGAGTGAGCTTGACTGTCAGAATGCTTTCATTATGAATGATACCCCCTCGTTCTGTGAGCACGCGATCGCGGTTGGTCGTAATTAGGACTTGCTGAGGAAGTCTAAAAGGCTTACTGAGTATCCAGCATCAGGACACGAAGCCTGCCTGGACAAAATGACGCACCCGAAGGGATCAGCTTCGCTGCGCGCCTGTTACGGCATCGGTCAGGTTTTGCTATTGCATGACCACGAAGGAAATACAGTCAGTTAAGCCCCAGCCTTTATCGGGGCGGGATTGATAGAGAGCGAGGGCTTGCATCAGGAGTTCGGTATCGACGCTGACGATTTTGATGTTGTCGGTACGATAGCACTGCTGGATGAATTGAACGGCTCCGTTGCGGTTGAATACGCTCAAGGCATTACCAACTTCAGCAAAGATGGCTTCTGTGATCCAGACTTCGGAGGCGGTACGAACACGGGGAAACAATTGTTTGGCCTGGTTGTGATAGTCGTCGCGGGGATTGAGCAGGGCTTGAATGAATGCGGTGTCGAGAAACAAGCGCTCATTGCTTATGATTCAGGTTCCTGATGTTTGGGGGTGCCGTAGAGGTAATGATCATGTTCGGCTGACCAATCGGCAGGGGCTTCAACGGTTCCAGTGAGGGATTCTCATACATCCCAGGCATTATCAGAAGATTGTAAGTGTTGCTGGTGAAGAGTCGTGACAAACTGTCAAACCTTTTGTTGCAGGTCATCTGGCAAATTATTCATTTCTTCAAGGACTTTTGTAATGATGGGACTACTCATAATTTGTTTCTCTAAAGTTCTTCAAAAGGAGGAGAGGTAGCTGAATTCTGACAACTCTCACTCTGGCATTTTGACACAATCATCTGTGATGAATTCGCTGGCATCGGTGACACAGGGCGGTAAACAACAAAGTCTTATTACTTTCGGCACAAAATGCCATGCTGAACGGGGAAAATTACAGTGACCCCTCGCACAGAATATACGGATAGAGTCATGCCCATTCAGCTTAAAGTCATTCAGGATACGCTTTTCAAGCAAACCACGGAAAATGCCTCCCAACTGCCACCAGAGGATAAGGTTTCGGTCGCTGCTGGGACGATTCTGGATATTCATTCCTGGAAAGTGGTGAACCAGAATCACCTGAGAGTTGCTTTATTCGGCAGTTTTTTAGGAACGCCACCCCGCAATACCTGGTGTGTGTTTACTCCCCACGTTCAATTATTCAGACCTCCCAGCTTAAAAGTACTGCGCAATACAGTCTTCAAACAGGCTCCTGTCGATTCTTCCCAACTCCCTGCGACAGACAAGATAGCCATTCTGGCAGGGAGAGTGTTTAATTTGCAGTCCTGGGCAACGGCCAACAATAATCACTTGAAACTAGCCCTGCTTTGGGACGCTTATGGTAATCCACCCCGAAACACCTGGTTTGCCTATGCCCCTGATATTCAGTTCATCAATACCCAGCCTGTCGTTGTTCCCATTCCTCCTCCTCCTCCCTTCGATAACTTACCCAGTAGCAAGAATCTCAACATTCCCTATGATAGTCAGTTGGACAATGAGTTCAATCCTACCGGGGCGTGCAATGTCACTTCTTTTGCAATGGTGATGACTTATTTTCAAATCAAAGGGACAGGGACAGGGCAACTAGCCGACGAACTCTATCAATACATGGAAAAAAATGGCTTGAGCCGTTGGGAACCGAATGACTTAGCCAAGATGGCAGCCGCCTATGGACTGGTGGATGAGTTCACGATGCGAGGTCGATTATCCGATTTGCGGAAGGCGATCGCAGAAGGACGGCCCTGCATTATTCACGGCTATTTCACCAGCTTTGGTCATATTATTGTGGTGCGGGGATATGACCCGTATGGCTTCTTCGTCAACGATCCCTATGGCCAGTGGACTTCTACTGGCTATCGTAATGATCTGTCTGGGAAAAATCTGTACTATTCCAACCGTTTAATTCAAGCCAAATGTTCCCCCGAAGGTGAAGATTATATCTGGTTCCATAAGTTGTCAAAAAAACGATGAGAAGCGATCGCTGGCCTCAATTAAGGCACTGCGAATGCCCGGTTCCATCATCGAATGTCCAGCATCGGGGATGATGATGAATTCTGCTTCTGGCCATGCCTGGTGCAGTTCCCAGGCAGACACCATTGGACAAACCACATCATACCGGCCCTGCACAATCACTGCCGGAATATGGCGGATGCGATCGACCTTTTCAATCAACTGGTTGTCTGACTCAAAGAAGCCTTTGTTCATGAAGTAATGGCATTCAATGCGAGCAAAGGCAGCGGCAAACTCATCTGCTGCAAAGGTACTGATTAAAGCCGGATCCTGAAACAGTTTGCTGGTGCTGGCTTCCCAGATTGACCAGGCACGGGCGGCTGTGAGTTGCACAGTGCGATCGGGATCCGTCAGACGTTTGTAATAAGCCCTTAATAAATCTTGTCGTTCATTGGGTGGAATTGGTTTCAGGTATTCTTCCCAAGCATCGGGGAAAATATAACTGGCTCCTTCTTGATAAAACCAGTGAATCTCTTTCTGCCGTAATAAAAAAATACCCCGTAAAATCAACCCTAAACAGCGTTCTGGATGAGTCTGACTGTAGGCCAGAGACAAGGTACTACCCCAACTGCCGCCAAATACCACCCATTGATCAATTCCTAAATGGGTTCGCAGGGTTTCCATATCTGCCACCAGATGCCAGGTGGTATTCTCTCGCAACTCAGCGTGAGGAGTACTTTTGCCGCATCCCCGTTGGTCAAAGATAATGATCCGCCAACGATCGGGGTTGAAATATTGCCGATACATAGGAATGCTGCCTCCTCCCGGCCCCCCATGCAGGAAAACAACAGGTTTGCCCTGGGGATTCCCAGATTGCTCGTAATAAATTTGATGCAAGTCGGAAACCTGCAACATCCCTGACTGATAAGGGGTAATCGGCGGATACAGCTCTCTCATGACATGGTTCAGCCCAACGGTTTGCTGAATCCATGCTACAGCTAGATTGGGGAATCTTAATTTCTAGTTCCTCTGAAACCATTCCCAACCGCAAGTATTTGAACTTACCCCGCTCTCCAGCAAAGCCCAAAAATTGTCCTTCAAAGTTAAATTCCATGCGTTAGGGATGAGAGTAGCTCATAGCTCGGTGTGTTAAGCCCACATTGAACTTAACATTCAAAACTGATACTCAAAACTTCTCAAGCAATCCTTCTAGCTTCTACTGTTTGCGGCAACTTCAGCAGTTCTTGCAGATCGGCGATCGCGAGTTCCCAGCCGTTAGCCAGTGTAAAGATTTTTTCGTTATCTTTTTTAGCTTCTTTGACAACTTCTTCTTCTAAATCTTTTTGGCTACATAGACTGTGAGATGACCAAGATTATTACGGCGTAACATGACTTTCATTAATTTTCCTCTGCAGATTCAAGTTCCTTGTAGCGACAATCGACAACATAGCCTGTTTACATAAAATGCACGGCATAAATGTAGTAACTTTGCAAATAAGTTCCAATACTGACGATGTAGCCAACATCACCCTTTTTAGCCAAGATTACGCCAATATCTTTTCTGGAAAAAGTATCATCATTACGAATTAGCTTTCGCAATCACATTTTTTGACCAATATCAAAAATAGGGAGAGAATCGATTTTAATTTTATTGGTTTGTATGGGATCTCATAGTGAAGGGAGAACAGGGGTCAGGAATTAGTCTAATTTGAAAAGCGGCAGAAAACTTGTAGGATATGTAGTTTGCAAGATGGATTGGTGATCACATAGAGATCTAATAGGCAACGATTAATCACAGTACAATCCATTATAATTTGAATTACCTTGTAGATGGCTACAGTTAATGACTGGATATAGTGAAAGTTTTAATCCTATGACTATAGAAAACTCGCGTGAGAACCCCGGTCTTTTAAGCCGGGGATGAAACGCAGCCGCAGGCTTTAGCCTGCCCGTTACTTACCAGTCTGAGATTTGATGTACTGCTTAACAGTGGCAGTTGATCAGGAAAACCGCGTTCCCCTCATGCCGATACTCATGATCTTTAGCTGAGAGTTTAGCCATAAATTTATACTCATTTTTGTTGCTCAGTGCTGGTATCACAACGAGTAAGGAGATAATACATTTGTTCGGTTGTCAGCCTGTATTGATTGATTCAAGCCCGATTCTAGAGTTTGTCTGCGAGGAAGCAAACAAGCTCTCTAATTGTGGTATTTACTACTCTCAGGCTTCATTCTTGGATAACGATTTCTTGCCAACCATCGGTGAAAAACCCGATAGCTGGAAGTCGTCAGGGAAAAGAACGAAGCCAGGTTTGTTTAGGACTGCTCTGAACTGGTACATCAACGCAGACTGTAATGGCGCTGCCAACATTCTGCGTAAAGTAAGCATGACGCTGGGCTTAGACCTTAGCGGAGTGTCTAGGGGCGCTTTGACTCGTCCCCAGAGAATCAAACTCTGGTCAGCTAATGGAAAAGTGAAGGGGCACGGCTTTAGCCTGTCCCGTAACATCCGTTTAGAATCCCCGCGCATTCACGCCGGGGAGTAGTCAATCCCTAGAAACTGAATTGGGTTCTCAGGTTGAACACGTACACATTAGGGTTGCTGTCAAAGTTATTAGGGTTAAAGATGGCATAAAAGGCGGGAACCAGGGCAAGGTTGTCCGTGATGGGATAGTAGTAACTGGCTTCCAACTCGTACATGGTGCCACCATCGCCTCCCCCAGCGGCAAAGTAACGTCTGCCACTGCGGATATCCATCGGCATCAGGAAGGTAACCACCCCTAATGCTCCCTGCTTCAGCAGATCGGGGAAACCCAAACCTACCTGGAAGGATTGCACACTCACCGCTCTGTCAATGGGTTGCAAGCGGATATCGCTATAGCCGTAACGTCCGAAGATGCCAAATCCATTGGTAATGGCCCAGTCAAAGTTAACTGCAAAGAAATTTGCTGTGGCAGACTTTAATCCACCACTAAAGCCGTTCGCGATCGCAAACTCAGGGCCAGCATCTAAATAACCATAGGGAATGGGTTCACCCACAGCCCCCCCAACCTGGCCAAAGACCGCCTGCAGCCTGGAATAGTTGTACATCAAGCGCAAGTTGAACTTGGGGGAAGGGGAGAAGGTTAACTCGGCTGTTGTCGTATTGCTACCTCCAAATAAACCAAAGTTGGGATTGCTGGAGGTGTTCAATCCAGGAATTCCACCAGGCAGGAATTCCGTATTCTCACCCAGGTAGGCGGCTGCAAAGCGCAGCTGGGGGCTGATGTCCCACTCAATGACGGCTCCCGACCCGCGATCAATCGCATTGGATTGGGTACTGCCGATCGAATCAAAACTGCTAGCTCCGGTCAGGAAGAAGGTGTAGCGGTTAAAGTCAAAGTAGCGATACCAATTCACCCGGGGGCCAACCGTCACCTTTACAGCTTCACCCAGCGGGAAGGTATAGAACAAATCGTGAATCACCACCTGGGAACTGCCATTCACTGGCCCAGCCGATTGATCCGTAAAGGGAACTCCCCAGGAATTAAAGAACCCTGCTGAAGCGAATTGGTTCGCGGGTGAAATTCCATTCCCGGCAGCCAGTTGAGTTACCAGGCTATCTCTTCCGGTAAAGGAGGTATTGAGCGTCAGCCAGGTTAAATAGCTAAAGGTGATCTGAGCCTTATCTGTGGTTTGCACCAGCGGTCTACCGGTAACTGGATCTCGTCCAGCTAAACGAATATCCCCATTAGGAGCGGCACTGGGTGCTCTGCCATTAACGGGAATGGCTTCAAACTGAACGTTTTTCCCACCGGATGTCGCTCCTGTAGCATTAAACCAGGTCAACCCACTGAGCTTGGTCGTTGTGGAAAACTGCTGCTTTTCCAGGGTGGCGGTACGTACTTCCAGGGCATCCACCCGACCTCGAAGGGCAGAAAGCTCAGCCGCAAAGGCTTCTTGCAGCTTTTTCACGGTTTCCAGGTCTTCCTTTCTGACAAAATCAGCCGTGGCTGCGGCAATCAGTTCCTGAATTTTGTCCAAACAAGCATTCAGACCAGCGGCAAATTCCCAGCGGCTGAGCGCGCGATTGCCGCGATAGGTCTTATCGGGGTACCCCACAATACAGCCATAGCGCTCTACCAGAGATTTCAGTGCCTGATAAGCCCAGTCGGTTGGCTTGACATCCGTTAACTGAGAAACAGACGTAACCTGAGCTATATCTCCGCTCGGAGCAGAAGTGCCTTGGTGCAATTCGGCGACCCCAGACAGAGTATCCATTGCTCCAGAAGGTTCGTCTGCAATAGCTTCCGGTGTTGCAAACCCTAATGCGGCCCCAGAAATTAACAGTGCTGCCCCAAAGGCGGTCGATCGATTCTGCCTCAACCCATTGAAAAAAAGACAATTTGTCATTGAACCTCACACCAAAAGTACACACCAAAATCTACTAGGACACTCGTCCTCCTCGATAGGCGAGCATAACAGAATGACCAGGCCAATTATGTAATTTCTGCCACACCCGGAAGACGGATCTTGGCCAGATTATAGTTACTTTAAGGTGTCAAATACAAACCACTGGCCAGTATTCATGATGGGCTTTTCTGGAGATCTGCCTCTTCACCAACTGCAACCCTTAAGTCATTTTTCCAATCGTGCGGAAGATTACGCTCGATTGCGGTCTACTTATCCAACGGCTGCGATCGCGGCTATGCTCGATGGCTTAAGTATTTCCACTGACCTGATTACTGCCGATGTAGGGGCCGGAACAAAATGAATCGCCGTCTTTGAATAACTTCAAGGACAACGATTCGTTGACATCTTATTGAGAACTGTTCAAATTAAGGAAGCCACCGGCTTCTGCTTAAGCTTCCTGTTTGCGCTGCAGCCGCTTTCTGCCCAGGAAAGCTCCGCCTGCAGCGATCGCTCCCAGCATCGTGGTGGGTTCTGGAACAGCCGCAGAGTTACCACCATCAGACTCAGGCAGCAGACCACCAATTACTTTATCACTGCCGCCCCCAGCATTGACTTGCTGGAAGCGACCAACCACATCCAGAGACCCATCGCCAATTCCGGTTTTGAAAGCCGATTCCACAGCGCTGGCAGTTAAATTTGTCCCGCTAAACAGGAAGCTCACTGTTGTAGACTCACCTGCCTTTAGTCCTGCTGTCAGATTCCCACCCGCAAAGTTACCGGTGCCAGCGGAACGGATCCCCACGTCAAAGGTGCCATAGGGCTGCAAGGCTGCGTTTTGATAAAGATTTGTGAACGTGCTGGTTCCGGCATTGTAGGTGAAGTTCTTAATTAGCGAGGGTAAATCAAAGCCGACACCAACAAGAGTGGCTTGGGTAGCTCCCAAACCCAGGCTTCCATTAGTTGTATTTTGATGCCCAGATTCAATAGAACGTTGGAGCCATCCTGCACAAAGTTAAAGTCTAATAATGCGCTGGCACCAGTATTTTCAGTGCTTCCGTTGGCGGGATTGATAGACAGGGTAAATGCTTCTGCAGGGTTGCTGGCGAACATGGATGAAGCGATCGCCAGACCAATAGCAGTAGACAGAGCCAGGGAAGGTGAATTAATCCGATTCATGATGTTTCTTTCCTACTTAATTCGCTTGGATGAAGTTCAGTTCGTGTTAGATGCTCATGAATCTAAAAATCACCCATCAAACCAGGCTACAACTTGCGCCAAAACACTGAGAAAAGCGGGGCTAAGCGATATCTTCACCTTTCAGCAAAGCAATGGAAAAGTACTGATCAATTGAAAATTGCTGTAAATCCAGTCCACGCTAACGGCCAAGCTAAAGAGCGAACAGTACACTTGAGGAAGTGCGATCAACGAAGAGGGCGATCGTGCTGTACCGGAGTTTTTCCTGTTGTTTAATTGATTAACCTTACTATGGCAATCCGCAAAGATACTATCTTCGAGCGTTTTTTAGCTCCGGTGCTCAAATTATTTGTCAATCTGGAGGAGCTAAACCAGCTCTATCAAAGTATTGATTGGCAAACTGTCAGCCAGCGTTTAACCAATCCGGCAGTCATTTATCCGACTTACTACAGCAGTCAAAACTTTCACGGCATTGAAGGTGGTTATCTCACAACTGGAGCGGCTGTATCCTACGATGCTGTGACTCATTATGCGCTGCCTCCGGGAGAATCACTGGTACGGCAGGCATTAATTGATGCCATTCAAACCAAACCGCGCCGAATTTTGGATCTGGGCTGTGGCACTGGGTCTACAACCTTGATGCTGAAGCAGGCGTTTCCTGATGCTGAGGTGATTGGCCTGGATCTGTCTCCTTATATGTTGGTGGTAGCCGAGTACAAAGCACAACAGGCTGCAGTGAATATCCAATGGCGACATGGAAAAGCAGAACAAACTGGATTTCCATCGGCCTCCTTTGATCTGGTGACAGCCTCCTTATTGTTTCATGAAACCCCACCCGCGATCTCCCAGGCGATTTTGCGCGAAAGCCTGCGACTGCTAACGGTGGGTGGAGAAGTGTTGATTTTGGATGGCAATCAAAAAGTGCTGCGGCAAACGGAATGGCTAACCAACATTTTTGAAGAACCGTACATCCAGGACTATACGGCGGAAAGTGTGGATGCCTGGATGGGAGCAGCCGGATTTGGGGCCATTCAAACTCAGGATGTGTGGCTGCTGCATCAACTGACACGCGGCGTAAAACCCATCAAAGCTCAGTCCGTCAATTTTTCTGATCTGGATGTGGTGATCGACGGCATAGGGCAATGGGCACCGGGATAGTACTGCCACGCGGAATGAAAAATTCCCTCCTGAGTTGAGAATCAGGAGGGAAGGGAAGATTGAACTTGCGAGTGAAACCTTGTTTCAGTCCAGAGCTATCTCTTTTATAAGAGAACTATTGTTGGCTTGCTGGACTTAGCTAAATGGCTAATTCGGCTCAACCACCTGCGATCGCGGGAATAATGCTGACTTCATCCCCATCTTTGAGAGGAGTTTTCACGCCATCGAGAAAGCGAATGTCTTCACTGTTGACGTAGAAGTTAACAAAGCGACGCAGTTCACCGTTGTTGTCGCATAAGCGGCCCTTAATACCAGGACAATTCGTTTCCAGGGATTCCAGCAACTCAGCGATCGTACTGCCCTGACATTCAACCGTAGCCTGGTCGTTGGTTAGCTTCTGTAAGGGAGTTGGGATCAGTACTTTAACGGCCATAATAAATCGTGAAATAGAGCTAATGGACAGAGAATTATGTGGTCGCGCCTAGTCGCCAGGGTAAGACCAACGGCGGAATAATGTGATGACATGCACAGGACTTTTGTGAAACCTTAACAGTTAAAGTAGACAGGCTTCACGGTTTATTAACAGCAAGTAGCTTACATCAGGACTAAACCAGCACCTGTTGCCATTCCAGGCGATCCAGGGTGCGAGAACGCTCTAACGCCCGCTCGAAGCTATCCAGTTTGGGTTCGATCGTCAGCGGTTCACCGACATACCCCTGAACGGCTTCCTGGGTTTTCAGCCCATTGCCCGTGATGTACACCACGGTTGTTTCATCCGGGTCAATTTTGCCCGCTTCCACCAACTTCTTCAACACCGCCACGGTTGTTCCCCCAGCGGTTTCCGTGAAGATGCCTTCAGTTTCCGCCAGCAACTTGATGCCTTCGACGATTTCGGCATCGGTGACAGATTCAATATTACCATTGGTCTTCCGGGCAATATCGATCGCATAGACTCCATCAGCAGGATTGCCGATCGCGATCGACTTGGCAATCGTGTTTGGCTTCACCGGAGAAATAAAGTCTCGTTCTTCCCGGAACGCTTGAGCAATGGGAGAACAGCCTTCTGCCTGAGCACCACTGAACCGCACCGGCTTATCCTCTACCAGACCCACTTCTACAAACTCGCGGAAGCCTTTGTAAATCTTGGTGAATAGAGAACCCGAAGCCAGCGGTGCGACGATGTGATCGGGCAATTGCCAGCCCAATTGTTCTGCCACTTCATAGCCCAAGGTCTTGGAACCTTCAGAGTAGTAAGGACGCAGGTTGATGTTGACGAAGCCCCAACCGTGGGTATTGGCCACTTCCGAGCAGAGGCGATTTACCTGATCGTAATTGCCCTGGACGGCCATCACCGTGGGACTGTAGATTAACGTGCCCATGACTTTACCCGCTTCCAGATCCGCCGGAATGAAGACACAGCAATCCAACCCAGCATGAGCCGCGATCGCGGCAGTAGAATTCGCCAGGTTGCCGGTACTGGCACAGGACACAGTAGAAAAGCCCAGTTCCCGTGCTCGCGTTAAAGCGACGGATACCACCCGATCCTTAAAGCTGAGGGTGGGCATATTCACTGCATCATTTTTAATGAACAGCTTGTTCAAACCCAACCGCCGAGCCAGCCGATTGGCCTGCACCAGCGGAGTCATCCCCGTTCCCACATCGATCGGCTGATCACTTGCGACGGGAAGAAAAGCCCGATACCGCCAGATCGAGTTAGGGCCAGCCTGAATCGTTTCACGGGTCATGGTTTGCCGTATCGTGCTGTAGTCATAGACAACTTCCAGTGGGCCAAAGCAATATTCACAAACGTGGATAGCCTTCGACTCATACTCCGCTCCGCACTCTTTACACTGCAAGGCGCGGAAGGTAGCAGCGGACTTTGTTTTCAGTTGGGTTTGAGTCATGGGTTGAGTCTCTCAAGGGTGGTTAACGCACAGTTAATCTTCATTGTTGGGGATAGTAACACGGTGAAAAAGCATGGTCAAACATATCCGACTTTTTTAGTCGGGATTAATTCAGAGGTTCGGACTTGCCGCAGCAGAAAAACACCCAGCCTGATGATCAATCCTTTGCACAATCTAATGCTTCTCAGATTCCAGCAATCGGAGTTCTCGCAAGATTTTTGAATCAATTGGAAGATGCGCGGCAGAACTCCGATTGCTTTGGTTTGGCGATCGCTTATGCAGTGGGGCGACGCTTTACGCTTGAAAAGCAATTAAAGATTTGCAGAGGCTACCACCCGACACACAGGCCCGTATTCTCGAATAAAGTGGAACTGATGTAGGATGATTCACAAAGCATAATGATTCAACTCAATCCTGAGTTTCTCAAGAAGAATGGTAAACCGGAGTTCGTAGCTTTGCCTGGCTGGACAAGAACTAGCGTCCCAAAATCCGGCAAGCTTGCCAAAACCAGGGCGGCAGCAGCTTCGCTGAACAATTCCTATAATTCCTTTTATCGACAAGATGTTTATCGACAAGATGTTCCGGGGGCACAGCATGACACAAGACACCACCAAAAAGGAGAACGCCACGACCAAAGCCACGACAACCGCCACCACGGCCAAGACAACCTACGAAGGCACTGCCATTGCCCGCGCCATGGCGCGGGCAATGGCAGTGCCTTCGTAGGTTGTCTTGGCCGTGGTGGCGGTTGTCGTGGCTTTGGTCGTGGCGTTCTCCTTTTTGGTGGTGTCTTGTGTCATGCTGTGCCCCCGGAACATCTTGTCGATAAACATCTTGTCGATAAAAGGAATTATAGGAATTGTTCAGCGAAGCTGCTGCCGCCCTGGTTTTGGCAAGCTTGCCGGATTTTGGGACGCTAGTTCTTGTCCAGCCAGGCAAAGCTACGAACTCCGGTTTACCATTCTTCTTGAGAAACTCAGGATTGAGTTGAATCATTATGCTTTGTGAATCATCCTACATCAGTTCCACTTTATTCGAGAATACGGGCCTGTGTGTCGGGTGGTAGCCTCTGCAAATCTTTAATTGCTTTTCAAGCGTAAAGCGTCGCCCCACTGCATAAGCGATCGCCAAACCAAAGCAATCGGAGTTCTGCCGCGCATCTTCCAATTGATTCAAAAATCTTGCGAGAACTCCGATTGCTGGAATCTGAGAAGCATTAGATTGTGCAAAGGATTGATCATCAGGCTGGGTGTTTTTCTGCTGCGGCAAGTCCGAACCTCTGAATTAATCCCGACTAAAAAAGTCGGATATGTTTGACCATGCTTTTTCACCGTGTTACTATCCCCAACAATGAAGATTAACTGTGCGTTAACCACCCTTGAGAGACTCAACCCATGACTCAAACCCAACTGAAAACAAAGTCCGCTGCTACCTTCCGCGCCTTGCAGTGTAAAGAGTGCGGAGCGGAGTATGAGTCGAAGGCTATCCACGTTTGTGAATATTGCTTTGGCCCACTGGAAGTTGTCTATGACTACAGCACGATACGGCAAACCATGACCCGTGAAACGATTCAGGCTGGCCCTAACTCGATCTGGCGGTATCGGGCTTTTCTTCCCGTCGCAAGTGATCAGCCGATCGATGTGGGAACGGGGATGACTCCGCTGGTGCAGGCCAATCGGCTGGCTCGGCGGTTGGGTTTGAACAAGCTGTTCATTAAAAATGATGCAGTGAATATGCCCACCCTCAGCTTTAAGGATCGGGTGGTATCCGTCGCTTTAACGCGAGCACGGGAACTGGGCTTTTCTACTGTGTCCTGTGCCAGTACCGGCAACCTGGCGAATTCTACTGCCGCGATCGCGGCTCATGCTGGGTTGGATTGCTGTGTCTTCATTCCGGCGGATCTGGAAGCGGGTAAAGTCATGGGCACGTTAATCTACAGTCCCACGGTGATGGCCGTCCAGGGCAATTACGATCAGGTAAATCGCCTCTGCTCGGAAGTGGCCAATACCCACGGTTGGGGCTTCGTCAACATCAACCTGCGTCCTTACTACTCTGAAGGTTCCAAGACCTTGGGCTATGAAGTGGCAGAACAATTGGGCTGGCAATTGCCCGATCACATCGTCGCACCGCTGGCTTCGGGTTCTCTATTCACCAAGATTTACAAAGGCTTCCGCGAGTTTGTAGAAGTGGGTCTGGTAGAGGATAAGCCGGTGCGGTTCAGTGGTGCTCAGGCAGAAGGCTGTTCTCCCATTGCTCAAGCGTTCCGGGAAGAACGAGACTTTATTTCTCCGGTGAAGCCAAACACGATTGCCAAGTCGATCGCGATCGGCAATCCTGCTGATGGAGTCTATGCGATCGATATTGCCCGGAAGACCAATGGTAATATTGAATCTGTCACCGATGCCGAAATCGTCGAAGGCATCAAGTTGCTGGCGGAAACTGAAGGCATCTTCACGGAAACCGCTGGGGGAACAACCGTGGCGGTGTTGAAGAAGTTGGTGGAAGCGGGCAAAATTGACCCGGATGAAACAACCGTGGTGTACATCACGGGCAATGGGCTGAAAACCCAGGAAGCCGTTCAGGGGTATGTCGGTGAACCGCTGACGATCGAACCCAAACTGGATAGCTTCGAGCGGGCGTTAGAGCGTTCTCGCACCCTGGATCGCCTGGAATGGCAACAGGTGCTGGTTTAGTCCTGATGTAAGCTACTTGCTGTTAATAAACCGTGAAGCCTGTCTACTTTAACTGTTAAGGTTTCACAAAAGTCCTGTGCATGTCATCACATTATTCCGCCGTTGGTCTTACCCTGGCGACTAGGCGCGACCACATAATTCTCTGTCCATTAGCTCTATTTCACGATTTATTATGGCCGTTAAAGTACTGATCCCAACTCCCTTACAGAAGCTAACCAACGACCAGGCTACGGTTGAATGTCAGGGCAGTACGATCGCTGAGTTGCTGGAATCCCTGGAAACGAATTGTCCTGGTATTAAGGGCCGCTTATGCGACAACAACGGTGAACTGCGTCGCTTTGTTAACTTCTACGTCAACAGTGAAGACATTCGCTTTCTCGATGGCGTGAAAACTCCTCTCAAAGATGGGGATGAAGTCAGCATTATTCCCGCGATCGCAGGTGGTTGAGCCGAATTAGCCATTTAGCTAAGTCCAGCAAGCCAACAATAGTTCTCTTATAAAAGAGATAGCTCTGGACTGAAACAAGGTTTCACTCGCAAGTTCAATCTTCCCTTCCCTCCTGATTCTCAACTCAGGAGGGAATTTTTCATTCCGCGTGGCAGTACTATCCCGGTGCCCATTGCCCTATGCCGTCGATCACCACATCCAGATCAGAAAAATTGACGGACTGAGCTTTGATGGGTTTTACGCCGCGTGTCAGTTGATGCAGCAGCCACACATCCTGAGTTTGAATGGCCCCAAATCCGGCTGCTCCCATCCAGGCATCCACACTTTCCGCCGTATAGTCCTGGATGTACGGTTCTTCAAAAATGTTGGTTAGCCATTCCGTTTGCCGCAGCACTTTTTGATTGCCATCCAAAATCAACACTTCTCCACCCACCGTTAGCAGTCGCAGGCTTTCGCGCAAAATCGCCTGGGAGATCGCGGGTGGGGTTTCATGAAACAATAAGGAGGCTGTCACCAGATCAAAGGAGGCCGATGGAAATCCAGTTTGTTCTGCTTTTCCATGTCGCCATTGGATATTCACTGCAGCCTGTTGTGCTTTGTACTCGGCTACCACCAACATATAAGGAGACAGATCCAGGCCAATCACCTCAGCATCAGGAAACGCCTGCTTCAGCATCAAGGTTGTAGACCCAGTGCCACAGCCCAGATCCAAAATTCGGCGCGGTTTGGTTTGAATGGCATCAATTAATGCCTGCCGTACCAGTGATTCTCCCGGAGGCAGCGCATAATGAGTCACAGCATCGTAGGATACAGCCGCTCCAGTTGTGAGATAACCACCTTCAATGCCGTGAAAGTTTTGACTGCTGTAGTAAGTCGGATAAATGACTGCCGGATTGGTTAAACGCTGGCTGACAGTTTGCCAATCAATACTTTGATAGAGCTGGTTTAGCTCCTCCAGATTGACAAATAATTTGAGCACCGGAGCTAAAAAACGCTCGAAGATAGTATCTTTGCGGATTGCCATAGTAAGGTTAATCAATTAAACAACAGGAAAAACTCCGGTACAGCACGATCGCCCTCTTCGTTGATCGCACTTCCTCAAGTGTACTGTTCGCTCTTTAGCTTGGCCGTTAGCGTGGACTGGATTTACAGCAATTTTCAATTGATCAGTACTTTTCCATTGCTTTGCTGAAAGGTGAAGATATCGCTTAGCCCCGCTTTTCTCAGTGTTTTGGCGCAAGTTGTAGCCTGGTTTGATGGGTGATTTTTAGATTCATGAGCATCTAACACGAACTGAACTTCATCCAAGCGAATTAAGTAGGAAAGAAACATCATGAATCGGATTAATTCACCTTCCCTGGCTCTGTCTACTGCTATTGGTCTGGCGATCGCTTCATCCATGTTCGCCAGCAACCCTGCAGAAGCATTTACCCTGTCTATCAATCCCGCCAACGGAAGCACTGAAAATACTGGTGCCAGCGCATTATTAGACTTTAACTTTGTGCAGGATGGCTCCAACGTTCTATTGAATCTGGGCATCAAAATACAACTAATGGAAGCCTGGGTTTGGGAGCTACCCAAGCCACTCTTGTTGGTGTCGGCTTTGATTTACCCTCGCTAATTAAGAACTTCACCTACAATGCCGGAACCAGCACGTTCACAAATCTTTATCAAAACGCAGCCTTGCAGCCCTATGGCACCTTTGACGTGGGGATCCGTTCCGCTGGCACCGGTAACTTTGCGGGTGGGAATCTGACAGCAGGACTAAAGGCAGGTGAGTCTACAACAGTGAGCTTCCTGTTTAGCGGGACAAATTTAACTGCCAGCGCTGTGGAATCGGCTTTCAAAACCGGAATTGGCGATGGGTCTCTGGATGTGGTTGGTCGCTTCCAGCAAGTCAATGCTGGGGGCGGCAGTGATAAAGTAATTGGTGGTCTGCTGCCTGAGTCTGATGGTGGTAACTCTGCGGCTGTTCCAGAACCCACCACGATGCTGGGAGCGATCGCTGCAGGCGGAGCTTTCCTGGGCAGAAAGCGGCTGCAGCGCAAACAGGAAGCTTAAGCAGAAGCCGGTGGCTTCCTTAATTTGAACAGTTCTCAATAAGATGTCAACGAATCGTTGTCCTTGAAGTTATTCAAAGACGGCGATTCATTTTGTTCCGGCCCCTACATCGGCAGTAATCAGGTCAGTGGAAATACTTAAGCCATCGAGCATAGCCGCGATCGCAGCCGTTGGATAAGTAGACCGCAATCGAGCGTAATCTTCCGCACGATTGGAAAAATGACTTAAGGGTTGCAGTTGGTGAAGAGGCAGATCTCCAGAAAAGCCCATCATGAATACTGGCCAGTGGTTTGTATTTGACACCTTAAAGTAACTATAATCTGGCCAAGATCCGTCTTCCGGGTGTGGCAGAAATTACATAATTGGCCTGGTCATTCTGTTATGCTCGCCTATCGAGGAGGACGAGTGTCCTAGTAGATTTTGGTGTGTACTTTTGGTGTGAGGTTCAATGACAAATTGTCTTTTTTTCAATGGGTTGAGGCAGAATCGATCGACCGCCTTTGGGGCAGCACTGTTAATTTCTGGGGCCGCATTAGGGTTTGCAACACCGGAAGCTATTGCAGACGAACCTTCTGGAGCAATGGATACTCTGTCTGGGGTCGCCGAATTGCACCAAGGCACTTCTGCTCCGAGCGGAGATATAGCTCAGGTTACGTCTGTTTCTCAGTTAACGGATGTCAAGCCAACCGACTGGGCTTATCAGGCACTGAAATCTCTGGTAGAGCGCTATGGCTGTATTGTGGGGTACCCCGATAAGACCTATCGCGGCAATCGCGCGCTCAGCCGCTGGGAATTTGCCGCTGGTCTGAATGCTTGTTTGGACAAAATTCAGGAACTGATTGCCGCAGCCACGGCTGATTTTGTCAGAAAGGAAGACCTGGAAACCGTGAAAAAGCTGCAAGAAGCCTTTGCGGCTGAGCTTTCTGCCCTTCGAGGTCGGGTGGATGCCCTGGAAGTACGTACCGCCACCCTGGAAAAGCAGCAGTTTTCCACAACGACCAAGCTCAGTGGGTTGACCTGGTTTAATGCTACAGGAGCGACATCCGGTGGGAAAAACGTTCAGTTTGAAGCCATTCCCGTTAATGGCAGAGCACCCAGTGCCGCTCCTAATGGGGATATTCGTTTAGCTGGACGAGATCCAGTTACCGGTAGACCGCTGGTGCAAACCACAGATAAGGCTCAGATCACCTTTAGCTATTTAACCTGGCTGACGCTCAATACCTCCTTTACCGGAAGAGATAGCCTGGTAACTCAACTGGCTGCCGGGAATGGAATTTCACCCGCGAACCAATTCGCTTCAGCAGGGTTCTTTAATTCCTGGGGAGTTCCCTTTACGGATCAATCGGCTGGGCCAGTGAATGGCAGTTCCCAGGTGGTGATTCACGATTTGTTCTATACCTTCCCGCTGGGTGAAGCTGTAAAGGTGACGGTTGGCCCCCGGGTGAATTGGTATCGCTACTTTGACTTTAACCGCTACACCTTCTTCCTGACCGGAGCTAGCAGTTTTGATTCGATCGGCAGTACCCAATCCAATGCGATTGATCGCGGGTCGGGAGCCGTCATTGAGTGGGACATCAGCCCCCAGCTGCGCTTTGCAGCCGCCTACCTGGGTGAGAATACGGAATTCCTGCCTGGTGGAATTCCTGGATTGAACACCTCCAGCAATCCCAACTTTGGTTTATTTGGAGGTAGCAATACGACAACAGCCGAGTTAACCTTCTCCCCTTCCCCCAAGTTCAACTTGCGCTTGATGTACAACTATTCCAGGCTGCAGGCGGTCTTTGGCCAGGTTGGGGGGGCTGTGGGTGAACCCATTCCCTATGGTTATTTAGATGCTGGCCCTGAGTTTGCGATCGCGAACGGCTTTAGTGGTGGATTAAAGTCTGCCACAGCAAATTTCTTTGCAGTTAACTTTGACTGGGCCATTACCAATGGATTTGGCATCTTCGGACGTTACGGCTATAGCGATATCCGCTTGCAACCCATTGACAGAGCGGTGAGTGTGCAATCCTTCCAGGTAGGTTTGGGTTTCCCCGATCTGCTGAAGCAGGGAGCATTAGGGGTGGTTACCTTCCTGATGCCGATGGATATCCGCAGTGGCAGACGTTACTTTGCCGCTGGGGGAGGCGATGGTGGCACCATGTACGAGTTGGAAGCCAGTTACTACTATCCCATCACGGACAACCTTGCCCTGGTTCCCGCCTTTTATGCCATCTTTAACCCTAATAACTTTGACAGCAACCCTAATGTGTACGTGTTCAACCTGAGAACCCAATTCAGTTTCTAGGGATTGACTACTCCCCGGCGTGAATGCGCGGGGATTCTAAACGGATGTTACGGGACAGGCTAAAGCCGTGCCCCTTCACTTTTCCATTAGCTGACCAGAGTTTGATTCTCTGGGGACGAGTCAAAGCGCCCCTAGACACTCCGCTAAGGTCTAAGCCCAGCGTCATGCTTACTTTACGCAGAATGTTGGCAGCGCCATTACAGTCTGCGTTGATGTACCAGTTCAGAGCAGTCCTAAACAAACCTGGCTTCGTTCTTTTCCCTGACGACTTCCAGCTATCGGGTTTTTCACCGATGGTTGGCAAGAAATCGTTATCCAAGAATGAAGCCTGAGAGTAGTAAATACCACAATTAGAGAGCTTGTTTGCTTCCTCGCAGACAAACTCTAGAATCGGGCTTGAATCAATCAATACAGGCTGACAACCGAACAAATGTATTATCTCCTTACTCGTTGTGATACCAGCACTGAGCAACAAAAATGAGTATAAATTTATGGCTAAACTCTCAGCTAAAGATCATGAGTATCGGCATGAGGGGAACGCGGTTTTCCTGATCAACTGCCACTGTTAAGCAGTACATCAAATCTCAGACTGGTAAGTAACGGGCAGGCTAAAGCCTGCGGCTGCGTTTCATCCCCGGCTTAAAAGACCGGGGTTCTCACGCGAGTTTTCTATAGTCATAGGATTAAAACTTTCACTATATCCAGTCATTAACTGTAGCCATCTACAAGGTAATTCAAATTATAATGGATTGTACTGTGATTAATCGTTGCCTATTAGATCTCTATGTGATCACCAATCCATCTTGCAAACTACATATCCTACAAGTTTTCTGCCGCTTTTCAAATTAGACTAATTCCTGACCCCTGTTCTCCCTTCACTATGAGATCCCATACAAACCAATAAAATTAAAATCGATTCTCTCCCTATTTTTGATATTGGTCAAAAAATGTGATTGCGAAAGCTAATTCGTAATGATGATACTTTTTCCAGAAAAGATATTGGCGTAATCTTGGCTAAAAAGGGTGATGTTGGCTACATCGTCAGTATTGGAACTTATTTGCAAAGTTACTACATTTATGCCGTGCATTTTATGTAAACAGGCTATGTTGTCGATTGTCGCTACAAGGAACTTGAATCTGCAGAGGAAAATTAATGAAAGTCATGTTACGCCGTAATAATCTTGGTCATCTCACAGTCTATGTAGCCAAAAAGATTTAGAAGAAGAAGTTGTCAAAGAAGCTAAAAAAGATAACGAAAAAATCTTTACACTGGCTAACGGCTGGGAACTCGCGATCGCCGATCTGCAAGAACTGCTGAAGTTGCCGCAAACAGTAGAAGCTAGAAGGATTGCTTGAGAAGTTTTGAGTATCAGTTTTGAATGTTAAGTTCAATGTGGGCTTAACACACCGAGCTATGAGCTACTCTCATCCCTAACGCATGGAATTTAACTTTGAAGGACAATTTTTGGGCTTTGCTGGAGAGCGGGGTAAGTTCAAATACTTGCGGTTGGGAATGGTTTCAGAGGAACTAGAAATTAAGATTCCCCAATCTAGCTGTAGCATGGATTCAGCAAACCGTTGGGCTGAACCATGTCATGAGAGAGCTGTATCCGCCGATTACCCCTTATCAGTCAGGGATGTTGCAGGTTTCCGACTTGCATCAAATTTATTACGAGCAATCTGGGAATCCCCAGGGCAAACCTGTTGTTTTCCTGCATGGGGGGCCGGGAGGAGGCAGCATTCCTATGTATCGGCAATATTTCAACCCCGATCGTTGGCGGATCATTATCTTTGACCAACGGGGATGCGGCAAAAGTACTCCTCACGCTGAGTTGCGAGAGAATACCACCTGGCATCTGGTGGCAGATATGGAAACCCTGCGAACCCATTTAGGAATTGATCAATGGGTGGTATTTGGCGGCAGTTGGGGTAGTACCTTGTCTCTGGCCTACAGTCAGACTCATCCAGAACGCTGTTTAGGGTTGATTTTACGGGGTATTTTTTTATTACGGCAGAAAGAGATTCACTGGTTTTATCAAGAAGGAGCCAGTTATATTTTCCCCGATGCTTGGGAAGAATACCTGAAACCAATTCCACCCAATGAACGACAAGATTTATTAAGGGCTTATTACAAACGTCTGACGGATCCCGATCGCACTGTGCAACTCACAGCCGCCCGTGCCTGGTCAATCTGGGAAGCCAGCACCAGCAAACTGTTTCAGGATCCGGCTTTAATCAGTACCTTTGCAGCAGATGAGTTTGCCGCTGCCTTTGCTCGCATTGAATGCCATTACTTCATGAACAAAGGCTTCTTTGAGTCAGACAACCAGTTGATTGAAAAGGTCGATCGCATCCGCCATATTCCGGCAGTGATTGTGCAGGGCCGGTATGATGTGGTTTGTCCAATGGTGTCTGCCTGGGAACTGCACCAGGCATGGCCAGAAGCAGAATTCATCATCATCCCCGATGCTGGACATTCGATGATGGAACCGGGCATTCGCAGTGCCTTAATTGAGGCCAGCGATCGCTTCTCATCGTTTTTTTGACAACTTATGGAACCAGATATAATCTTCACCTTCGGGGGAACATTTGGCTTGAATTAAACGGTTGGAATAGTACAGATTTTTCCCAGACAGATCATTACGATAGCCAGTAGAAGTCCACTGGCCATAGGGATCGTTGACGAAGAAGCCATACGGGTCATATCCCCGCACCACAATAATATGACCAAAGCTGGTGAAATAGCCGTGAATAATGCAGGGCCGTCCTTCTGCGATCGCCTTCCGCAAATCGGATAATCGACCTCGCATCGTGAACTCATCCACCAGTCCATAGGCGGCTGCCATCTTGGCTAAGTCATTCGGTTCCCAACGGCTCAAGCCATTTTTTTCCATGTATTGATAGAGTTCGTCGGCTAGTTGCCCTGTCCCTGTCCCTTTGATTTGAAAATAAGTCATCACCATTGCAAAAGAAGTGACATTGCACGCCCCGGTAGGATTGAACTCATTGTCCAACTGACTATCATAGGGAATGTTGAGATTCTTGCTACTGGGTAAGTTATCGAAGGGAGGAGGAGGAGGAATGGGAACAACGACAGGCTGGGTATTGATGAACTGAATATCAGGGGCATAGGCAAACCAGGTGTTTCGGGGTGGATTACCATAAGCGTCCCAAAGCAGGGCTAGTTTCAAGTGATTATTGTTGGCCGTTGCCCAGGACTGCAAATTAAACACTCTCCCTGCCAGAATGGCTATCTTGTCTGTCGCAGGGAGTTGGGAAGAATCGACAGGAGCCTGTTTGAAGACTGTATTGCGCAGTACTTTTAAGCTGGGAGGTCTGAATAATTGAACGTGGGGAGTAAACACACACCAGGTATTGCGGGGTGGCGTTCCTAAAAAACTGCCGAATAAAGCAACTCTCAGGTGATTCTGGTTCACCACTTTCCAGGAATGAATATCCAGAATCGTCCCAGCAGCGACCGAAACCTTATCCTCTGGTGGCAGTTGGGAGGCATTTTCCGTGGTTTGCTTGAAAAGCGTATCCTGAATGACTTTAAGCTGAATGGGCATGACTCTATCCGTATATTCTGTGCGAGGGGTCACTGTAATTTTCCCCGTTCAGCATGGCATTTTGTGCCGAAAGTAATAAGACTTTGTTGTTTACCGCCCTGTGTCACCGATGCCAGCGAATTCATCACAGATGATTGTGTCAAAATGCCAGAGTGAGAGTTGTCAGAATTCAGCTACCTCTCCTCCTTTTGAAGAACTTTAGAGAAACAAATTATGAGTAGTCCCATCATTACAAAAGTCCTTGAAGAAATGAATAATTTGCCAGATGACCTGCAACAAAAGGTTTGACAGTTTGTCACGACTCTTCACCAGCAACACTTACAATCTTCTGATAATGCCTGGGATGTATGAGAATCCCTCACTGGAACCGTTGAAGCCCCTGCCGATTGGTCAGCCGAACATGATCATTACCTCTACGGCACCCCCAAACATCAGGAACCTGAATCATAAGCAATGAGCGCTTGTTTCTCGACACCGCATTCATTCAAGCCCTGCTCAATCCCCGCGACGACTATCACAACCAGGCCAAACAATTGTTTCCCCGTGTTCGTACCGCCTCCGAAGTCTGGATCACAGAAGCCATCTTTGCTGAAGTTGGTAATGCCTTGAGCGTATTCAACCGCAACGGAGCCGTTCAATTCATCCAGCAGTGCTATCGTACCGACAACATCAAAATCGTCAGCGTCGATACCGAACTCCTGATGCAAGCCCTCGCTCTCTATCAATCCCGCCCCGATAAAGGCTGGGGCTTAACTGACTGTATTTCCTTCGTGGTCATGCAATAGCAAAACCTGACCGATGCCGTAACAGGCGCGCAGCGAAGCTGATCCCTTCGGGTGCGTCATTTTGTCCAGGCAGGCTTCGTGTCCTGATGCTGGATACTCAGTAAGCCTTTTAGACTTCCTCAGCAAGTCCTAATTACGACCAACCGCGATCGCGTGCTCACAGAACGAGGGGGTATCATTCATAATGAAAGCATTCTGACAGTCAAGCTCACTCAGAACTCGCTGGGGTAGCCCATGCCCCAGTTTCCAGGCATGAACCCTTATCTGGAAGGATATTTGTTTCAAGACTTGCACAGTGCATTAGCCAGTCGGATTCGCGCACTCTTAACGCCGCTGCTGCGACCTCGTTATGCCGCACGGCTGGAAGTGTCCACGGTGCAAGATACCAGTTCAAGTGAGGAATTGGGAATCATCTATCCGGATGTGGAAGTGGTCAAAACATCCGATTCTTCTGGCTTGACCAAAGAACAAACGGCTGTTTTTACCCCAGCAACCCTAACTCTCCCACCGCCCATCACGCTGCGAATTCCCACGGTTGAAGTGAGAGAAGTAACCGGCAATCGATTGGTCACCTGTATCGAAATTCTCTTCTACGCAAACAAACGTCAGCTTGGTTTTGAGCAGTACCAACAAAAGCGCGATCGCCTGATCCGATCAGGAGTGCATCTGGTTGAGATTGACTTGATTCGGCGCGGCAGGCGAGCCATTGTGGAGTCTTTGCTGCCCAAGTCTCATTACTGTATTAGCGTCACTCGTGCCGGCGATCGCATCGCTGTGTGGGCGCTGAACATGCAGGAGCCATTGCCGACCATCCCGATTCCGTTGCTGCCCTCTGATGCGGATGTACCGCTGGATTTATCGCAGGCGATCCATCAGGTTTATGAGGAAGCCGACTATGATTTGACGATCGATTACAGTCGCCAACCGTCACCACCGCCGTTATCTGATGCCGAACAGCGATGGCTGAAGACGATCATGGGTTAAACAGGCCATGTCCAACCAGCGGGGCGATCGCACGGGTTCCTGAGTCGATCTCACCCTGGCTACCTGTACCCCCCGCCGGATGGTTGGGTCGCGTCTATCTGCGATCGCCCTCTACCCACAACCAACAGCGATCGCGTTTGCCCCAGTGAAAACCGCTATAAATGAGGGTATGTTGCGATAGAACTGGTTACCCCGCCCATGTCCTTTCCGTTCCCTGGAACGTGTTATTTGTGAGTTATCCACTGGATGAGCAGCACCAAAATCAATGCTGACACTCCTAATAAAATGTAGTGCCACCCTTTTAAACGGGAGACGAAAACTGACAATTGTGCCCTTGGAGCAGGAGCGGGCTGTTGCAGTTCAGTAATGCGATCGAGCGCGTATTGTTGCAACGGTTCGTAACCAATTGTGCTGGCCAGTGCAGCGGAGTGTTGCAGGGTCGCAATGGCGGCATCGATCTTTTGCAGCCGGATTTGGCAAGCAGCCACAAAGAGTAGGTTGCGGCTCTGGCTGTATTGATCGCCAATCTGCTCATAAATGCTCTGTGCCTGTTGCAGATATCCTAAGCCTGCTTGTGGGTCTTCCTGCAACTTACCAAACTTTTGCAGAACGTTGGCTTCCCCCAGGCGATCACCCACTTCCCGATACAGACCGATCGCCTGCTCATAGTTCGTCAAGGCTTCGCTGCGACGGTCAAGAAATTGCAGCACATCGCCGATCGCTTGTAACGTGTTGGCTTCCCCCAGGCGATTGTTTGTAGCGCGATAAACATCTAGGAGTTGTTGTTGCAAATAGGTGCGAATCAAGGGCTGAAATTGAAATGTCCAGCCTTCAGGACGATAAGTTTCTTGCAACAATGACCGCTTAGCCAGTTGTCGCAGTTGAGCTTCGGTCACACTGGAGTCTCTGGCAATTTTTAACAGTTTTTGGGTAAAGGGCATGGGAAAGGCCCAAACCTCAAACAAAACTGCGAGCAGCGTTTCATCTAGCCGCCGCAGGCTTTTCTTTAACACAATCTCAATACTGGTCTGGGGATCGCCCCGGTGCAGTCCCACGATTTTCAGCAGATTCAAGTCCGCCCGTTGCAACCCAGAAATGGGCGGGTGATCTCCAGCTACCTCTTTCAAGAAACCGACGGTCAGATTCAGCAACAGCGGATGCCCATCGGCTGCGACCACATACTCCCGCAATTCTGGCTCATTGCCCTGCACCTGTTGCGCCCTGAGCAAGGCTACCCCTGCCTCAACAGGCAGTCCGCCAATGGAGTAGGAGCGAGTGTGGCCAAGCTGATTCGCTGGCAAATCAGGGCGTTCCCGACTGGTGATCAGCAGTATACTCCGCCCCCCCGTTTCAAACCAACGTAGAAAGAAATGGTAGTAACCCTGATCTCGCCACTGCCCAGTTGGTTCCAGTAGCGTTTCTAAATTGTCCAGCACCAGCAAACATCGTTGTTGGGCCAGTCGATTCAATGCCTCCGTCGTGAGCTGAGCATCCGTCCAATCAGGACTGGGCTGATAGCCAAACCATCGCCCAAACCATCGCCCAAAGACCTAAAACGGTGGAAACTCTTGCTCAGAAAATAAAGGACGAAAGCTGACCCAGAATTTTTTATGAAACCCCTCGACCTGCTCAAACACACGCGCTGCTAATGCAGATTTACCGTAGCCTCCTACCCCCAAGATCTGAATCAATCGCACATCCGTCGTCAGGTCTGCCAGAATTTGCTGTTCTTCCTGGCGCGGTTGCCAGTGATAGTAGGGCGGCAGTGTTTCATCCAGCGTGACATCGATCTCCGTCAAGGGTGCATAGTTGTAGACATTAACGTCTCCCTGTTTGACGTTAAAAATATCACGGTCTGCGTTTTGGTCACCCGTTGGCCCCACACTCAAGACCCACCATACTTGTTGCCCTGTCCTGCATC
The DNA here is from genome assembly GCF_052746595.1 of Leptodesmis sp. Taxonomy (NCBI): domain Bacteria; kingdom Bacillati; phylum Cyanobacteriota; class Cyanophyceae; order Leptolyngbyales; family Leptolyngbyaceae; genus Leptodesmis; species Leptodesmis sp. The sequence goes on along the minus strand of NZ_JBRAGO010000059.1, from coordinate 561 downwards.
CTCAATATTGAAGATGTCTCGTCCAGCATTTTGGTGATAAATCCGGTCAGCCACATCGGCGGTTTGATTGTGGACATTGATAATTTGATTGGCCATCTGCTACACGTCCGCTGCAAATGTCTGGTCTTCATCCATTTCCAGGTCGAGGTACTTTGTCACCTTTTCTAAAGCCGCAGGAGTTCCCTCTTTTTCCACCTTAGCCAGGGCAGTCTCAGCCCGTGCGTTCCCCCTGAATTGTGCCCAGATTGCCTTTCGCAGCTCATTTGCTTTTGCTAATGCTTCTCCCGTCAGCTTTTTAGCGGCTTCCCCCGTACTCGACTTGATGAATTCATTGAACGCAAGTTGGGCGATCGAGCCTGCTGCTAAGGTTACAGGTTCCATAGCACTTCCTCAATCTCACTTGATTCTCTTTACTATGGCAAAAGTTGAGGCGATCTCGCAAAGTGTTACAAATTCCTAGTATGAGCCTTAACCCCAACAATCCTAGACAGCAACAGTTGGCCCCTTAGAAAAGCTGGCTCACCAGGCAGCGAAAACTGGGCAAAATTGGGCTGGTCAATT
>NZ_JBRAGO010000058.1:0-30374 GCF_052746595.1 Leptodesmis sp. | reverse complement strand
CGCCAGCGTTCATCCTGAGCCAGGATCAAACTCTCCATAGTGTTGAATTTGATTTACTTGGCTCCAAAACATATAAAACATAACTTAACTTATATATTTTATATGTTTCGGTTCTCAATAAGCTCAGATTGGTAATTTTGGATGTCGATTAGAAGTTGCATTGGTAAGCCACTATTCAATTATCTTTCCATCCAATAATTACCAATCTAAAATCTAAAGTTGTTTTTGACGAGATTTGGAGCTTGTTTGGCTTTCAAACGATTCTATTGTCTTGGTTCAGGCGCGTCTTGGTTTTTCTCGATGCTTCTCTAGTTTAACTTAGCTTTGTTCACTTTTGCAGTGACATAACCGTATTGGTTTAGAAGGGGTAACCCAACTTGATTCATGCGGTTGTTAGCCAGTCAATCAAGAAGCTGGGAGCATTTCTTTACACTTCCTTACTCTAACGCCGAGGCATTGAGTGAAAAGATTGCATAACCGCACTACTCATGTGAATTTACTTTACCTGTAGTAGTCAGCTATCCTTGAAAGCTCTACATCTGGAGGGTCTTCCAGTGACGCTTAACTACTATAGCGCATAGGGGGGATCTATGTGCAACCCTAAGTTGAAATTTCTTTGAGGGCTTTGCTGCAGGAACAATCCCCTGCTCTGATACCTGAAGTTTTTCTTCAGGGCGAGTGTGGTGGATGGATGGCGGAAATGGCGATCGCTTGCAAATATGTCAAAGATTTACAATTTCTTGTTATATTAACTATATAACCGCATAGTAGTTAAATAAGTTTATTGGTTCGCTGGAGGGCAATATGTTGAAGTCGATGCACCGCAGTAAGTCGCGCTGGTCGATGCACCAATGGATCAGGCTCGTTGCAGGTAGCTTAATCCTCATCAGCCTGTTGCTCTCACTGATTCATCCAAACTGGCTATTTTTGACAGCGTTTGTTGGCTTGAACTTGCTGCAATCAGCGTTTACTAACTGGTGTCCGTTGATTGCGTTGCTAAGAAGGATGGGAGTGAGTGAGGGGTAATAGAGACAAGATGGTGAAACGGTTCGTCATCTGAACTCTTCTTAAGCGTTTATTGCAGAAACATTAAATCTACTTCAGGAGTTGTCATTATGGCTCGCGTTGTGGTCATTGGTGCAGGATTAGGAGGGCTTCCCGCTGCTTACGAACTGAGGCATCGGCTACCCCGTCACCATCAGGTGACGCTGATTTCAAATCAGCCAAAGTTTACCTTTGTGCCTTCCCTTCCCTGGGTTGGGTTGGGGTTGCGATCGCTCAGTCGAATTCAGTTAGAGCTCGCTAAAATTGTTCCTCAACACGGAATTGAACTGATTCTAGAGGCGGTAACGGCGATCGATCCGCAGGCAAAACAAATTACATTGCAGGATCGGACGCTGGACTACGATTATGTGGTGATTGCTACAGGCCCAGAGTTGGCATTGGATACATTGCCAGGATTAGGGCCAGAAGGGGGCTATACCCAATCCGTTTGTAATCCTCACCATGCCCTGTTAGCCCATGAGGCCTGGGAACGGTTTTTACAAGATCCGGGGCCAATGGTCGTCGGAGCGACAGCGGGAGCCAGTTGTTTTGGGCCTGCCTACGAGTTTGCCATGCTGGCCAACCATGCTCTTCGGCAAAAGGGATTACGAGATCAAGTTCCCATCACGTTTGTCACGTCTGAACCCTATGCTGGACATTTAGGGATTGGTGGCATGGCCAATTCTCGCTGGCTGATTCGGGCAATGATGGCTGATCGCCATGTGGATGTGATGGATAATGTGGCGATTTCCCAGATTGAACCCGACATGATCCATCTTGCGGATGGGCGGAGTCTGCCGTTCAAATACGCCATGATTTTGCCTCCTTTCCGGGGGCCACGGTTTCTCCGCGAAGCCCCTGGGCTGACTGATGCCAAAGGATTTATTCCTGTGTTGCCCACCTATCGCCATCCTGAGTTTGATTCTGTTTACTCAGTTGGGGTGATCACACAACTCAAACCGATCGAGGCGACTCCCATTCCCATTGGCGTTCCCAAGGTCGGACAAATGACCGAGGAAATGGTCATGGCAGCGGCGCATAATATTGCTCTGGATCTGGGTGTGATTTCGGGCCAACCCATTAAACCGACCCTACAAGCCATTTGCTTCGCTGACTTTGGGGATAGCGGAGCCCTCTTCCTGGCTGATCCGCTCCTTCCTGATGCAGCAGGTCACCGACGTCGTGCCTTTACCACCAAGGGAATCTGGGTGTCCTGGATGAAAACCGCATTCGAGAAATACTTTATGAACAAAATGCGGGTGGGCTGGACAATGCCCTGGTTTGAACGGGCTGGTTTGTGGGCGATCGGGCTGCCACTGGTAGAACCCATGGCTCCAAGCCCAGAGCCGATCCAGGCAAAAGGATAAAGACGATGAACGATTCAGGTTACTAGAGATGACAACACGATGAAGTCCAGACATTCCGTTTGTGATGGGTGTGATCGCACTGGGCATGACCATCATTCATCTTGTTGTTGATGGGTGTGCTTTCAGGGGAGTGATTGGTTATCTAATCAGTGTTCATCGCCATCTCATCTACTGGAGTGAGCAAAGAATATGGAAATTGTTTTGAACCCCAGCGAGTTGGAGGGGATCGCAAGCCGATTCAAGATCCTGGCAGAACCCGCTCGTTTGCAAATTCTAGCAGCCCTTTGCAATCAGGAACGCAGTGTCCAGGAAATCTGCGATCGCACTGGGTTACACCAGGGCAACGTCTCCAAGCACTTGCGACTGATGAAAGATGCTGGAGTGGTGTCATGCCGCCGGGAAGGGGTATGGCGCTATTACCGGGTGATTGATACGGATTTGCTATCCTTGTGCGCCCAGAGCCGCCGCTCTGCAACCAGATCCTGAGGAGGAAAAAGTAATGGGATGTCAAATTCGCAAACTGTTGTCATGGCTGCTCTTATTGGGAGCCGTTATCTTGGGTGTTCTATTGGGGTCAGGACTTTTCCATTCTCCCAGTGCCGCTGCCGCCATCCGCCAATTGGAAGAAGCACCAGGACAGATGGTGTATCAGTCCCAGCAAACCCTCAAAGATCAACATGGCAATACCTGGCAAGCGATCGCATTCAAACGGATCAGGGCTGATGGTCAAACCAGCTTTGACTTACGTTTGGTAGGGTTTCCTGGAGTGGTTGAAATTGACCATTCCCAGCCTCTTACCCTAACCAACTCATTAGGCAAAACCCTCACCGCTGCCGATGCTTCTAGTACCCTCTTTACCGAGGTAACAAAACCTGAACCTAATGTTGGGCAATACAACCTTGAACCCTTGCTACCTCAGTTGCAGGCGGAAATCCCGCTAAAACTGTCGTTACCCACCATGAAAGATGGCGCGATTCACTTATCTGTTCCACCTTCGTTAATCCAGGAATGGCAAACTGTCGCCAACCAGAGTTAACCATTTGAAGAATACTTGGAGGACATCAATGGAGTTATTTTCACCGGAATGGATGCAGGCATTTGGCGAACAGTGGAATGCTGAACCAGAACTTGCAGATGCCCTGGCGAAAATCCACTTTAATTCCGTCATTGGTTATGGATTTGAGAATGATGCAGAACCCAAAGGAATTTTGACTGTTCAAGATGGACGGGTCGTTTCTGCTGGGCCTTATACCGGGCAAAAGCTGAACTGGGATTTGCGAGCGAGTCGCGACCAATGGCAACAGTGGCTCGATAAAGGATTGAACATGATGGGTTTGAGTATGGCCTACATGACGCGCAAGCTGCAATTTCGCGTGGGAGATTATACGGCGATGATTAAAGATCCTCGTATGGCAGGCCCGTTTATTAAATCTTTTGCAGTGATGAGCAGAGTTTGAAGGGGAAAACTATGAAGTCAAAAGTGAAAGGCACTAAAAAACAATCTAAAAATCCAACCTTACTGACTCCGGCTCAATTAAAATCACGTCAGAATCAATTAGTCATTATTGATGTGAGAGGGATGTTGGAATATTGGATGGGGCACATTCCAGGGGCGCAACGGCTCAATCGCAGTCGTATTTTACGAGAGATTCCCAAGGAGCAGGCGATCGCAATTACCTGTTTATCTGGTCATCGCAGCGCGATCGCGGCTCAATGGTTAATCTCGCAAGGCTACTCCCAGGTCTATAACCTGCAGGGAGGATTGCTGGCATGGCAGGGAGCGGGGTATCCGGTGCAGTGGGGGATGAAGCAGTGAATAGGTGAAGGGGCAGGTGGATGGGTAGATGGGTGTTAAGAACGGGTAGGAATAAAGACGATGACGCATACAACCTCTGGACAATCATTAAATAAATCACTTGATCCATCACTGGATGAATCAACAGGTAGTGCGGTTAAACCACAGAGATCGCGCTTACCCAAACTATCTCGGAAGGGGTGGGGGTTCGTATTAGGAGGAACGGTGTTGTTAGCAGGAGGAGTCTGGGGAATTTTACATCTCACCCGCGCTCCTCAGGTGTCCGAAGCGGTTTCAGTCCCAGCGATCGCAGTAAATACCCTGACCGTTCGTTCCCAACCCATTGCCAATACCCTGGAACTGTCTGGAACCATTCATCCAGTGGATCAGGCCACCCTTTCCACACGGGTCATGGGCCGGATTACTCAATTGTCACTGGAGGCGGGCGATCGTTTCCGTAAAGGCGATGTCTTAGCCAGGGTGGACGTTCGGGACATAGCGGCTCAAACTAATCAGGCACGGTTGGGAGTAGTGCAGGCTGAATCGGCACTGGCCCAGACACAGGCTGAATTGTTGCGATCGCAGGCAGCGTTGAATCAGTTGCAGTCCCAAAAGATCGAGGCCCAGGCGGCACTCCAACTGGCCAAAATTGACCAAAGCCGGATGGCTCAACTTCATCGGGAAGGAGCCGTATCTCAGGAACGCCTAGATCAGGCCAATACCACCCTGTCGCAAGCGCAAGCCAAAGTTGCCCAAGTAAATGCTGGGATTCGTCAAGCCCAAGCCGCAATTCAACAGTCTCAGGCCGCGATCAGGCAATCTCATGCTGCCGTCAACCAAGCCGCAGCAGGAGTGACTTTAGCCAGTGTCAATGAAAGCTATGGGACGATCATTGCCCCCTTTGATGGTGTGGTGGTGCAAAAACTGGCCTATGAAGGAGACATGGCGGCTCCTGGAACGGCCCTGTTGAAAGTCGAAAATCCCGACCGCCTGCAACTGGAAATCTCGGTGCCAGAAGAAAACCTGAGATTTGTGCGAGTGGGACAACCTGTGAAGGTGCAGGTGGATGGGGTCAATCAAACTCTGAATGCCACGATTCAACAAATTGTTCCAGCAGCAGATCCCAACTCTCGGAGTTTCCTGGTCAAAATTCCGATCGATGGTTCTGACAAACTGATTTCTGGTATGTTTGGCCGGATTGCCTTACCCCATGGGAGCCGAAACGGCATCTCCATTCCCACCCGTGCCTTAGTTCAACGCGGTCAGTTAGAGGGCGTGTATGTGGTAGAAACCAATGCCGCCAACCAACCAATCGCTGTCCTGCGGTGGGTGAAAACAGGCAAAACTCAAAACGGTCAGGTCGAAATCACAGCGGGAATAACGGCGGGCGACCGTGTGATTACCAGCAATATCTCCCAACTGAGCGATGGTCAGCCGATCACGGTGAATCCTTAGTCAAGCAAGCATAGGTAGGAGGTTTGTGATGAGCTACCACTTCAGTAAAGTTTTGTCACTCCCATTTGACGAGGCAGTTACCAAAGTGACTGAGAAGTTGAAGGAAGAGGGCTTTGGTGTGCTGACCGAGATTGATGTGCAGGCGACGATGAAGAAAAAACTGGATGTCGAGATGCCCAAATATCTGATTCTGGGAGCTTGCAATCCGCCCTTTGCTTACCAGGTATTGCAACTGGAAGACAAAATTGGCACGATGTTGCCCTGCAATGTAATCGTGCAGCAAAAGCCAGAAGGGGTAGAAGTGTCAGCGGTTGATCCAATTGCTTCCATGCAAGCGGTTTCCAATCCCAAGCTGGCATCGGTTGCTACTCAAGTCAGAGATCAACTCAAAGCCGTCATTGACGGTTTGTAAGGATTACACAGGATGTGAATTTCTCCCGGAGGTTTGGATGCATCGCAAGTTTTTCTTAGCCCTTTATAGTTTAGTTCTCATTCTAGTTCTAGTCAGTCCTCAAACTGTACTTGGACAAATGGGATGGCATCCAAGAATGATAGGGAATCGGGATATGGGAATGGGAAGAGAGGGTTCCACTATTCACCAACTGTTTGCCTATCACGATCAAATCCATCGTAGCGTCGAAGATATTCCAGGGGGAATTCGAGCGATTACAGAATCTGATAATCCTCGAGGAGCGACTTTAATTCAATCCCATGTCTCCAGAATGTATGCTCGTCTGGATCAGCAAGATCCCATTCCGATGATCGGGATGAGCGCTACGTTACCCAAAATGATTCAGGCTAACCGGAAATATCAACGGCAACTGCACAAGACGGCAAAAGGGATTGAAATCATTGAAACGGCGATCAATGCCAATATGGTCATGATGATTCGAGATCATGCCAGAGAAGTAACCCAATTTGTAGAGCAGGGAATGCCTGTGATGACGAACAGGAGGATGAGAGGATATGCCCAATAATCACCATGAACAGCCCCCTGCTCAACCTGATAAATTCGGTTTCGTTGGCAGACTGGCGAAACAATTTATTGATTCCAAGCTGACTCCGTTAATCATCGTGGTAGCCCTGCTGTTGGGAATTGGTGCAACCTTCATACTGCCACGGGAAGAAGAACCGCAGATCACAGTGCCCATGGCAGATGTATTTGTGCAAATGCCAGGAGCATCGGCGAAGGATGTGGAACAGCGGGTCACTATGCCAATGGAGAAGTTGATTAAAGAACTTCCGGGAGTGGAATATGTTTACTCGACTTCCCGCCCTGGCTCCTCTCTGGTAATTGTGCGCTTTCTGGTGGGACAAAACACCGAGGATTCCATTGTTAAGCTCTATAACAAGCTTTATGCCAACTTTGATAAGATTCCGCCCGGTGTTTCCCAACCGCTGATTAAATCGCGATCGATTGACGATGTTCCCATTCTGACTCTGACCTTATGGGGGGAGCAGAGTACTGGGGCAGAGTTACGGCAAATTGCGGCTCAACTGGATGAACAGATCAAGCAAGTTCCGGATGTCTCTGAAACAACAATCATTGGTGGACAGAAGCGGCAATTACGAGTTGATCTGGATCCGGCTCGACTGAAAGGGTTTGGGTTAACTCCCCTGGAGATCTCCAATGCCCTGCAAGTTCAAAATAAGGAATTAGCCAGCGGTGCATTCAGTCAAAACAATCAGTCTTTTCTGGTCAGAACTCAAAGCTTCATTCGTTCTGCTGAAGACGCAAAAGGGCTGGTTGTTGCGGTTGCCAATAGTCAACCTGTCTATCTCCGTGATGTTGCCACTGTGATCGATGGTTCAGAAGAACCTGCAAGTTATGTCTTCTTTGGTCAAGGTTCAGGAGAACATCCTAAATCCGAAATCCCAAATCCCAAATCCTTGGGTGAGACTGAAGCCGTCACGATCGCGATCGCCAAACGTCCTGGTGCCAATGCGATTCAGGTATCTCATCGGGTCTTGCATAAGCTGGAGCAGATCAGACACAACTATATTCCTGATAACGTTCATCTGACGGTGACTCGTGACTATGGTGAGACCGCCGCCGAGCGATCGAATGAGTTGCTGTTCCATATGCTGATTGCGGTAGGTTCCGTCACCTTACTCATGTGGTTTGTCATGGGTAAGAAAGAAGCGATGGTGGTGGCGGTTTCAATTCCCGTAACGCTGTCTTTGACGCTAGCTAGCTTTGTATTTTATGGGTTCACCCTGAACCGAGTCACCTTCTTTGCCCTGATCTTCTCAATTGGGATTCTGGTAGATGATGCGATCGTCGTGGTTGAAAACGTGGGTCGCCATCTACAACTGCCAGAAAACCAAAGCCGATTGAAACAATCTCCTAACCGCCGCCACACCTTAATCCAGATTATTCTGGAAGCCGTAGACGAGGTGGGCAATCCCACAATTCTGGCAACATTGGCCGTGATTGCCGCAATTTTACCCATGGCCTTTGTAGGAGGACTGATGGGGCCATATATGCGCCCGATTCCTCTGGGGGCTTCAGCGGCCATGATTTTCTCCTTGCTGGTGGCTTTCATCGTTGTGCCCTGGGCCACTCTGCGGGTCTTTGGCGGCTCTACCCACCACCATGCCCATGAACATCAGGAAGATGCCTTAACCCGGATATATCGCCGTTTCATGTATCCACTGATCCATTACCCCCGACGCGGAACAACGTTTCTGGTGGCCACGGTGCTGGCGTTGGTCGTCGTTGTCGGTGGACTGGCTGGGTTCCGGTTAGTGATTCTGAAGATGCTGCCGTTTGACAATAAGAGCGAGTTACAGGTCGTAGTGAATATGCCAGAAGGGACGACCTTAGAGCAAACAGCCAGAGTCACCCGCGAAATGGGCCAATACCTGGCAACCGTACCTGAAGTGATCAACTATCAAAGCTATGTAGGCACAGCTTCTCCGTATAATTTCAACGGCTTGGTGCGGCATTACTTCTTGCGTTCTGGCCCCAATGTCGCGGATATCCAGGTCAACTTTTTGCCCAAGGGCGATCGCTCTCGTCAGAGTCATGATATTGCCAAAGCAATGCGGCCAAAACTGAAAGCAATTGCCGATCGCTACGGTGCCCGCATCCAGGTGGCAGAAATTCCTCCTGGCCCTCCTGTACTGCAAACGCTAGTCACAGAAATCTATGGCCCCGATTATCAGGGACAAATTGATCTAGCCAAGCAAATTCGTCAGTTGTATCAGTCTACTGATGGTATTGTCGATGTGGACTGGTACGTGGAAGCCCCGCAGACTGATTATCACCTCGTGATTGATCGTGAAAAGGCAGCCCTGAATGGCATCAGTCCTGCCCAAATTTCAGAAGTGCTGCAAATGGCTCTGGGTGGACAGAATGTAGGCTTGCTCCATGATGAAAATGCCCGTGAAGATGTGACGATTAATCTGCGGTTGGGGCAGTCGAGTCGCACCAGTTTAGACGATCTAAAGTCGTTGAACTTGAAAGGCACAAATGGAAACCTGGTTCCCCTCAATGCTCTGGTGAAAACAGAGAACGCGATCGCGGATACCAGTATCTATCACAAAAACTTGCAGCCTGTAGTGTACGTACTGGGAGATGTAGCGGGCCGTGTGGAAAGTGCGGTCTATGCCATGCTTAACCTGCAACCGAAGATCGATAAACTGGTTCCACCTACAGGAGCTAAAGTGCAGACTTACCTGACGGAACAGCCACCCACGAACGAAACTTATGCGATCAAGTGGGACGGCGAATGGCAGGTCACGTATGAGGTCTTCCGAGATTTGGGAATTGCCTTTGCTGTGGTACTGGTGTTGATCTATGCCCTGGTCGTGGGCTGGTTCCAGTCCTTTATGACACCCCTGGTGATTATGGCCGCGATTCCATTTTCATTAATTGGCATTATGCCTGCCCATTGGCTCATGGGGTCTTTCTTCACGGCTACCTCGATGATTGGGTTTATCGCTGGCGCTGGAATTGTCGTGCGCAACTCAATTATTCTGGTGGATTTCATCGAGTTGCGCCTGAAAGAAGGAATGCCGTTAGAAGCAGCCGTCATTGATGCGGGAGCTGTACGGTTCCGTCCCATGTTGTTAACGGCTGCTGCAGTGGTGGTGGGATCGGCCATTATCCTGGCTGACCCAATTTTCCAGGGATTAGCCATCTCGCTGATGGCAGGGGAAGTCGCATCATTATTGCTCTCCCGATCGGCAGTGCCAATTTTGTATTACAAGCTCTGGAAAAAACAGCAGGTGAATGCACCCACAGCGGATGTTGAAATCGGTTGGCAATCAAGCCTTCATTAAGGAAGGAAATCATGGTGATCAACAAACTATCCTCTCATCCCACTCAGACCTCGCTCCAACTGCACCCCCTGCCTATGATCGGGGTAATCCTGGGATTAATACTGGTTTCTGGGGGTGCAGGCTGGTGGCTCAGTCGGCTGGACAACAAAGAGCAATTTTCTGGGGATACAGTGTCAGCCGCTACAGCAACTCCCATTTCAGTAAAAACGGCGATCGTTCGGCTCCTATCGGTAGAAACGAATCGGATTCTGACTGGAACGGTGGAACCCCTGGAAACCGTAACTCTGAGCAGTCGGGTGATGGGGCACGTTCGCCAGTTGACGGTGCAGGAGGGCGATCGAGTGTCTGCTGGAGAGACCCTTGTCGTAATTGACGTGGCTGACATTCAAGCCCAGGGCAGTCAGGCGTTAGCTGGCGTGAATATGGCACAGTCCAACTACCAGACGGCTCAGGCTCGTTTACAGGAAGCCCGTGCCCAATTGCTAGAAGCCGAAGCGGAGCTGGCAGATGCCCGGTTAGAGCAAAAGCGAATGAGGATGCTGCAAGAAGAAGGGGCAGTGAGTCAGCAATTGCTGGATAAGGCCAATACCCGCGTGCAGATGACCCAGGCCCGGATTCAACAAATTAAAGCTGGCATTAGCCAATCCCAATCATCCATGAATCAGGCTCAAGCCCAGGTCAAACAGGCACAGGCGCAGGTCAATCAGGTATCCGCCAACCTCAACTATGGCACGATCGTTGCTCCCTTTGATGGCGTGATTACTCGCAAGCATACGGAAGTGGGCGCCATGGCGGGAGCCGGACAACCCTTGTTGACCCTGGAAAGCAGCGATCGCTTGCGCTTTAGTACCCAGGTGCCCGAATCTCTGATTACCCAAATCCGCCAGGGGCAAAAGGTTTCTGTTCACCTGGATGCTTTGAATCAAGATTTACCGGGAACTGTGAGCCAGATTATTCCCTCCGCCGATCCAGCGACCCGTAACTTCACGGTTAAAGTCGCATTAGATCAAACGGCACAAGTGATTCCAGGAATGTTTGGGCGACTCAAACTAGGCAACCGGCCGATCACAAAACAGCCTGGCAATCGCGCCGTCTTAATGATTTCCAAATCTGCGATCGTGCAGCAATTTGGCATCACCGGAGTTTACAAAGTGGTAGACGGTGAAACCTCCTTTCAACCCATTACCACAGGTAAAACTTATGGCTCTGATATCGAAGTATTCTCTGGTCTGAAACAAGGCGATCAACTGGTCATCAATCCCTCTCCTGCTCTGAAAGACAACACTCCCGTTCAACTCAATTAGGGCCATCCATTACACAGATGGGTTGAACCGGCAATCGACAGGCAAACTCAGAGGGATTCCCCCATTTCTCCATCTTCCTACCCTCTCCTTTCCCCCTCTCCCCCTGCACTCCATGTCTCCCTCCACTGATAACTCCCAAAACTACAGCATCATCGGGCGGATCACGGCCTACTTTATCAACTCCCAACTCACAATCCTGGTGATTGCAGTATTGGTGATTTTTGGGTTGGCTGCGGTGATCCTGACTCCTAAAGAAGAAAATCCGCAGATTGTGGTGCCGGCAGCAGATGTCTACCTGCCCTATCCCGGAGCTCCCGCCGAAGTGGTTGAAAAGACGTTGACTACACCGATCGAGGCAAAACTGCGAGAACTGTCCGGTGTGGAACATATCTACTCCACCTCCCAGGATTCCGGTGCCAAAATAACCGTCCAGTTTTTCGTCGGGCAAAACTGGGAAGATTCCCTGTTCAAATTGCAGAACCACCTATATAGCTACCAGGATTTGTTACCTCCCGGTGCCCGCTATCTGGTCAAGCCGGTGATTATCGACGACGTGCCAATCGTCACCCTGACCGTTACGGGTAAGAACTACAGCGACAACCAACTGCGACGAGTGGGAGAACGGTTGCTGGAAGACCTGCGGAGTATTCCCAACACCGCAAACCTGACAATTACAGGCGGACAACCCCGCGTCATTCGGGTAGACCTGGATCCGGACAAGCTTGCCAGCTATAAACTGTCGCTGGCTCAAATTAGCCAGCGACTTCAGGGGGAAAATGTGCGGCTGCCAGCAGGAGATGTGTCGGTTGGTACCAATCGACTGTTTATTGAGGGAGGCAACCTGTTCCAGTCAGCCACCGATGTGGGCGAAATTATTGTCGGGTTTGGGCAGGGGTCTACTTCACCGATTTACCTGCGAGATGTGGCAACAGTGGTGGATGACTTTGGCGATCGCACCGCACTCTCCCGGATTCACTACCGCCAGGATTGGGATGTGAGCAACCCTTATCCAAATTCCAAAGCTCAACCAAAAGGGAAATTTGTTGCCCAACCCGCCATTACAATCGGCATTGCCAAGCAGAAGGGCACCAATGCTGTGACTGTCGCCCAGCAAATTTTTAAGCGAGTCGAAGAACTGAAGCCACAATTTCCCCCTGGAATCACTATTGCCGTTACCCGCAATGATGGTCAGACTGCCTCTAGAGCGGTAGGTGATCTGTATCAAAGTTTAGGACTGGCGATTGTTACTGTTGTAGGTTTGTTAGTGATTTTCTTGGGCTGGCGTGAGTCGATGATTGTAGCTTTTGTGATTCCGCTAACGCTAGCTGGCACCCTTGCGGTTGGCTGGATCGCAGGGCAGACCATCAACCGGATTACCCTATTTGCCTTGATCCTGGCCCTGGGGACGTTAGTGGATGACGCGATCGCGGTGACCGAAAATATCCACCGTCACTTTGAAGCAAAGCCAGGCATGAACTGGCGGGAAAAGACCCAGGCCGCGATCGAAGCAGTGAATGAGTTGGGAACTCCTGTGATCCTGTCTACTGTAACGGTGATTCTCGCTTTCATTCCAATGGCATTTGTCACCGGTATGATGGGTCCCTATATGGGACCGATTCCATTTAACGTTCCGGTAGCGATGATTATCAGCACCTCTCTAGCCCTGACCGTTACCCCCTATCTCGCCTTGCGCTTGATTAAGATCAAACCTCGGGCTGGTCATGCCAACGGGGGGGAAAGTGTACCCGCAATCGAAAGTACTCGTATCTACCGCTGGTATCACCGCATCATGGCACCTCTGCTGGATTCTGCCAGTCGTCGCCGCTTTGTTCTGCTCTGCATTACGGGATTGTTGCTGGCATCCTTCATGCTGCCGCTAACCCAGACGGTTAAGTTTCGGATGTTGCCCAAAGCCAATAAAGATACCTTCCTGATTCAATTGGATGCCCCTCTGGGAACAGAACTCACCCAGACCGATCGCATGATTCAGGATATAGAAGCCGTATTGCGCCAGACTCCGGAGATCACCAACTTCGAAACCTATGTTGGCATAGGGGCACCCATTGACTTTAACGGGATGTTGCGGGGGGCTACCGATCGCATCGGTGAACACTATGCCGATATCCGGGTACATCTGACCAATAAGGATGCCCGTTCCATCCAATCGGAAGGCATTGTGTTCCAGTTACGTCCAAAGTTAACCGAGATTGCCCAACGCCATAATGCGATCGTTAAACTGGTGGAAGATCCCCCTGGTCCACCGGTACGATCGACGATGCTGGCGGAAGTCTATGGCCCCGATTACAACACCCTCCGGCAACTGGCAAAACAGGTGCGACAGGTGTTTGGCGACACTAAAGAAGTGGTAGACATTGACGATTCGGTGAAAAACCAGATGCCCCAGATGCGAATGGTGGTCGATCGCGAAAAGGTCAACCGTGCCGGACTGACGACGCAGGACATTGTCCAAACCTTGAATATGGCGATCGCAGGTTCTCAAGTTTCCACGCTGAAAGTACCGGGAGAACTGGCTCCTGTGGCCATTCAAGTGCGCTTTGCCGATGCTAACCGCCAGAGCATTGACGACCTCACCCGGATTCAATTGCCCGCTGCCAATGGGAGACTCGTACCGTTAACGGAACTGGTCACCTTCCAGCCCACCACCGTTGATCAGCCAATTCTGCACAAAGATCAGCGTCCTGTCACCTACGTGATGGGCGAAATGGGCGATCGCTCCTCCGTCTATGCCGTTCTGGATCAACTCATCTACTTCTTCCACAATCCCTTGCCCAAAGGCTACTGGATTCAGTGGGACGGTGAGTGGAAGTTGACCCTGGATGTCTTCCGAGATTTGGGATTAGCCATGCTGGTTGCCGTTCTGCTGATTTATCTGATTTTGGTTGGACAATTCCGCAGTTTCAAAGTGCCCTTGATTATTCTCGGTAGCATTCCCCTGGCACTGATTGGAATTTTGCTGGCCTTTTCAGTTAATGGGGTTTACTTCAGTGCGACAGCGATGATTGGTGTAATCGCCCTGGCGGGGATTGTGGTGCGTAATGCGATCGTGCTACTGGAATTCGTGGGCGACAGACTGAAGGAAGGCGCAGGGTTGAGAGCATCCATCCTGGAAGCCGGAGCCGTTCGCTTTCGTCCGATTCTCCTGACCAGCGTCACTACCATGTTAGGAACTCTATCTATTCTCAGCGATCCAGTCTGGTCGGGTCTCGCCTGGGCATTGCTGGGCGGTATGTTGACCTCCTCCTTCCTGACCCTGTTTGTGATTCCATTGATGTACTACGGCGATCGGGTTAGCCATCAGCGCGACCAGGATTTCTTTGAACCTCCCGCCATGACGCAGGAAGCATTGAATTGACCGGAGTCAGCAGTCAGCGAACATAAATGGCATCCCTGGTTGGCTGACAAAACTCTCTCGCCCTCACCCCCAACCCCTCTCCCAGAGCGGGAGGGGGGATCCGATTCCAGGTCCCTCTCCCAAGTTAGGAGAGGGCTAGGGTGAGGGTGGTTCGGGCGACAACGCAAAAGATTTGTCAGTCGATCAGGATGGCATCCATAAGAAAACGAGGAGATGACATGCTACCATCCCCTCATTGGAGTTAACTCAAATCGAGTCATCCACTGTACCCAGAGATTATTTACGACATAGCTTTGCTAAATGCTGGAGCTAAAGTACTCACAGGTATTGCATCACCACTTGCTAAGATTTCTGGAAAATGGTGGGTATTGGGGGCGTGCATCACCTGGATACCGAGCGTCGCTCGATTGAGGATATCGGCATCGGTGGGAATTACTTTCCCCTGGCTATCCAGGATGGATTGGTTGAAGTTAAAGCCATTCAAGTTAAATGCCATGACCCCAATCCCCAGAGCCGCAGACCAGATGCCTACAGTGGGCAAGGCAACCAGTAAAAAATGCACTGTGCGGCTATTCCGAAATCCTAAAGAGGGAATCAGCAACCGTCCCAGATAGCCCACGTGTCCTGCCATCAGATTATAGGTTGCTTCCTGTTGCCCAAAGTGGTATCCAGTATTTGCAGATTCCAGATCAGAGGTTTCCCGGATCAAACTTGCTGTCACCAGAGAGCCATGCATTGCGCTCAACAGAGCACCTCCAAACACACCTGCAACCCCAATCATATGCAAGGGGTGCATCATGATGTTGTGAGCAGCTTGAAATGCAAACATAAAGTGGAACGTGCCTGCAATGCCCAAGGGTAAGCCTTCCGAAAAGCTACCCTGTCCGATCGGATAAACCAAGAGTACAGCAGTTGCAGCCGCAACCGGAGCGGAAAATGCCACTGCAATCCAGGGACGCATTCCCAGACGATAGCTCAACTCCCACTGACGACCCATGTATGCAAAAATGCCAATCAAAAAGTGCAATACAATTAACTGGTAAGGGCCACCGTTGTAGAGCCACTCGTCAACAGATGCAGCCTCCCAAATGGGATAAAAGTGCAGCCCGATCGCTGCAGAAGTAGGAATCACCGCAGCCGTAATCAGATTGTTGCCATCCAGGAGAGAACCAAGTACGGGTTCGCGAATCCCCTCCATATCGACAGGCGGAGCCGCAATAAATGCCAGAGTGAAAACGATTGTGGCAACCAGTAATGTTGGAATCATCAAGACTCCAAACCAACCGATATACAAACGATTCTCAGTACTGGTAATCCAATTACAGAACCAATCCCAGGTGCTGATATCCAGAGATGGTCGTTTCTTAATCGCAACAGTCATAAGAAGAAGCCTCCTTATATGACTTATATGAGGAGAATAGCTTGGGTTTGTAAGGTGAAGCAGTAAAAATGATGGTACTTACAAACCAAGAATCATTACTTCGATCGCTGGGACGCGACCGAACAGATCTGCCTACCCGTCTCACCACTCAAAGAATCGGCATGAAACCTTCTCCTGTAGCGTGGCCTGACAGATCCGTAAAGCTTGAAAGATAGATCCTAATGTAGATCTTAGGAGATGATTCTATAATCAACGAGTTATTTAATCATCTTTTAGGATTACTGGGATTCAATTGAGGATTGGGTTTCCTACAGCCAAAAGGATTTGAATAGCTGCATCGATATTGAAGCAATACTGACTTATTGAAGCAATACTGACTTATCTTGCTCCTGATAGCCAGACACCTTAAAAATGACATTTTTGTTGGCAAAATGTCACTTTTCTTAAAAGATCCTCAAGAAGAGCAGAAAAGTTTGTTTTCGTCCCTACTATTTATAAGTGAAAAATTTGCCTCTATCTCAAGCGAGATTCCCCAATCTTCCAAAGGAGAGTTTATGCAGTTTCTTGGCGATACCGTTGCCCTATCACGGATTCAATTTGCGTTAACCGCCATCTTCCACATGCTATGGCCTGTTCTCACAACTGGCATGGCAATTTACCTAATCATCATTGAAGGGTTATGGCTCAAAACCCGTAATTTGCAATACTATCACCATGCTCGCTTCTGGTCAAAGTTGTATGTTCTCAATTTTGGCATTGGAGTCGCCTCAGGATTGCCCATGGCATTTCAATTTGGTTTGAATTGGGCACCCTTTTCAGAATCGGTAGGCGACTTCTTCGGAACGGTTTTAGGCTTTGAAGGCACGATGGCATTCATGTTAGAGGCCAGTTTCCTCGGCATTATGCTGTTTGGGTGGGAACGGGTACCTCCGGTGATTCACTTTATCTCCACCATCCTGGTTGCGATTGGAGCAAATCTTTCAACTTTCTGGATTCTGGCGGCGAATTCCTGGCTCCAAACTCCTGCTGGCGGCGAGTTTGTGAATGGTAGATTTGTAGTGCAAGACTACTTTCAGGCGATCGCCAATCCATTCATGGTCAAAAGCTTTCTCCATATGTTCTTTGCAACCCTGGAGACTTCCCTGTTTGTCATTGGTGGCATCAGTGCCTGGTATGTGTTGAATCAACGTCATGCGGAGTTCTTTTCCAAGTCTCTCAAAGTGATTCTGGCAGGACTGATTATCGTTGCTCCTTTACAGATCTTTATTGGACACCTGAGCGCAGAGCAGGTCTACCACTATCAGCCTGCTAAACTCGCGGCGATGGAGGCTCAGTGGGACACTATTCCTGCCGGAGAACGGGCAGATTGGAGTTTGTTGGCCATTCCTAACGATCGGGCAGAGCGCAATGAGTGGGAGGTCAAAATTCCAGGCGCACTCAGTTACTTACTGGAACTGAAACCAGCCCTGGACGAACCCGTGAAGGGGCTGAAGGAATGGGAACCCGCAAACCGTCCTCACATGATTGGTCTGATCTACTATTCATTCCGCATCATGTCTGGAATTGGGATGTTCTTTGCTGCCCTGATGGGCATTAGCGTGATTCAATGGCTGCGGGGCAAACTGGCAGCAGGAGCGATCACTGAGCAAAAATGGTTAATGCGAGCCTGGATTTTGGCGGCTCCTTTAGGTTATCTGGCAGTAGAAACAGGCTGGATTGTGCGTTGTGTGGGACGGCAACCCTGGATTGTGTATGGCGAGATGCGGACTGTTGAATCGGCATCTAACCTTCCCGCTGGCGAAATTTTGTTTTCTCTGGTGGGACTGACCAGTATGTACCTGGTGTTCCTGACGGCAGCCCTGTTCTTTGGCAGTCGGATTATTCGCAAAGGCCCCAATCTGGAGCTACCCGCTCCTGTGATTGGCAGTCAGCCCAAGTTAGGGATTGAACTGGCGCAGCACGAACCCGATCGCCGTCCCGCAGAAGCGCAGCAGTAGGAGGTTGAGATGGAATCCTTACAACAATTCTTGCCCCAAGTCTGGTTTTTTATTCTGGGACTGTTCTTGTTTCTCTATGTTCTGTTGGATGGATTTGATCTGGGGGTTGGCATTCTCTCCTTAACAGCTTCCAGCGAAGAGCGGCGCAGCATTTTGATGACCAGTCTGGGCAACGTTTGGGATGCGAATGAAACCTGGCTGGTGCTGATGGGTGGGTCACTCTTTGGAGCATTTCCCCTGGCTTATGCCACCATTCTTAATGCCCTCTATCTGCCAGCCGTGATTATGGTGGTAGGATTGATTTTGCGGGCTGTTTCATTTGAATTCCGCGAAAATGCAGACAATAAGTTCGTCTGGAATATTACCTTTGGAGTCGGTAGCTTTGTCGCTGCCCTGGGGCAGGGGTTTGCCCTGGGGAGCGTGTTTGAAGGCATTACGGTGGATGCGGCAGGCCACTTCGCGGGTGGAATTTGGGATTGGCTGACCTGGCGATCGATTATCGTTGCGCTGACCCTGATTCAGGCTTACGTCCTGGTTGGCTCTACCTACTTGATTCTCAAAACCTCTGGTGAGTTACAGGATACCCATTACAGAACTGCCACGATCGCCACTTGGACAACGCTGGCAGGTGCCGTGTTCATTACAGTAACAACTCCGATTCTGTCTGAGCAAGCACGGGCTTTGTTATTTACTGCGCCCATGGTCTACATTTTTGGGTTGATTCCCTTATTGGGAGGTGTGTTAATCTGGTTGCTGCTACAAAGTCTGAAAAATCGAGAAGAGAATACTCCCTTAATTTGGACATTTCTCCTCTTTGCCCTGTCGTTTATAGGCTTAGGATTTCTCATCTTTCCCAATATCATCCCTCCTAGCATCACTATCTATGAAGCTGCTGCTGCACCCAGTTCCCTGGTCTTTATGCTCACATTCATTGGCTTTCTGATTCCCATCATGCTGGCTTACAATGTCTATAACTACGTGGTGTTTCGCGGCAAAGTAGCTGGCGATAGCTATGGAGAGTAAGTGAGGGACTGAATCAATGAGGATGTTAGGGCATGCCCAAGTTGCCAATTGAACAAGACCGACCACGATCGTCCCGTGCTTTGAGCCTGAGCAGAAATTGGATGCTATGGGAATCGTGGGTGGTGGCGATGGCACTCGCTCAAGTCGTGGGACTGGAAGCTGCCCTGTTGAAAGATGTATTTTACTGGGAGCCTGGGTGGGGGGAGTACTGGGAATTGCCCAATGGTTTGTGCTGAAACACCATATTCGTCAGGCTCTCTGGTGGGTACTTGCGAACGCCCTCGCCTGGGCAGTGGGTTTGGGCGTTGCGTTTATGGGCGCAGGCATGATGCGGACTGGTGATTTCTCCAACCTGAAAACTGCTTTGGCGGGTGCGGCAACCGGGCTGTCAATGGGGGCAGTCGTTGGAGCGATTACCGGGATTGCCCTGGTTTGGCTGTTGAAGCTGCGTCAACTAGGACGTAATTGAGCATGCTTAGGAGACTCACCATGATCAAAGCATCGGACATTATGACCCAGGAAGTAGCCACAATTCGTAGTTGGGCGACAGTAGCGGAGGCCGTCAAGTTGATGCAGCAGCAGGGATGGCGATCGTTGATTGTAGACCGCTGCCATGACCAGGATGCTTACGGCATTCTGACTGAAACTGATATTGTGTACAAAGTAATTGCATTGGGTAAGGATCCCAACCGGGTACGTGTATTTGAAATTATGACGAAACCCTGTATTACGGTGAGTCCGGATTTGGGGATAGACTATGTAGCTCGCTTGTTTGCTGAGCACCATCTGGTAAGAGCACCCGTAATTCAGGGGCAATTGCTGGGAATTATTTCACTTGCGGATATTCTGTCCTGCCATCCCTTTATTGAGCAACCTCAAGCCCTTGTTTGGGAACAGACCATTCAGGCTGCAATCGACCGTGCTCAAGCGATTTGTGCTGCAACCGGAGCAACCTCACCAGCGTGTTTGTCAGCCTAGACTGAGGTAGAAGCCCTGCAATCTGAGGCTGCTCATCAGCAAGCGAAAAAGCTACCTAAGACAGCATTTGAAGAATTCTGTGAGGAGTTTCCTGAAGCGATGCAGGCACGCACGCTGGATAATCTGTGCAGCGGATGATTCACCAGGAGTATAGATAGGGTTGGTAAATTACAACTGACCTTAGCGTAGGCGATCGGCTGTACTTTTAATAACACTGGCAACTGGAACAGCAATGACCAGGCCCAACACTCCTCCCACTTTACCGCCCAGAAATAAGGCCGCAATTAACCAGATCGGATTTAAGCCGATCGTTTCTCCCATCAGGCGGGGAGATATCACAATATCGTTAATCTGGCCAATGACGATCGCTGTGATCAATACTTCGAGGCCTTTGCCAAAGTCCTGCAGGGCGACAATGATACTGACCAGAATTGTGGCTAAACCGCTGCCATAGGGAATCAGAGTAGCAGTGCCGATCGTCACGCCAAATAGCACCGCATAAGGTACCCCCCAGACCAGTAACCCCAGCGTCTGGGCAATACTCAAAACGCCTGCCAGGATTACCTGGGTACCAAAATAGCGCCGAAAGGTGTTCTGAATGGAATTCTGCAACGTTTCGTTCCAGGGAGCCGGAAGCCAACTGAAAATACCGTTCCAGGCTTCCTCACCCCCAACAACCATAAAAATGGTTAACACGATGAAGAATAAAACATTTACCACGCTGTTAATTGTCTCGGTGACGATCGCCAACAGTCGATTGCTGGCTAACTGAAATAGTCCAGTGAGTTGATTGATGGCCTGGTTCAGCAGATCTGTCAAATTAATGGGTAAGTTCTGGGCGATCGCATACTCCCTCAGATTCTGCAGTTGTCGCTGACTGGAATCCAGGATCTGAGGTAAGCTGGCGACCAGTGCCCGTAATTGTTCCAGGATGAGCGGACCAATCGTCAAGCTCACTCCGGTCAGAATCAACAAAGCGGTGAGCATGACGATCGCGATCGCCCAGGCTCTGGGGATGCCTCGCTTATAAAGAAACTGAGTGGGCAAGTCCAGCAGGAAGGCAAAGATCGCTGCCGCTGCAAAAATACCAATAAACGGGCTTAAATAATCCACCAACTGCAACAGCAACCAACCGTTGAGAAAGCCCAGGGGAAAGATCAGCCAGAGTTTGAGCCAGCCAGGAAGTGCCTTAATGGATTCAATCATGGATGGTTCTTAAGCTCCTAGTTCTAAGATAATTTTGAACTTGGGATTTGAGATTTGGGATTGCTTCGCCCGCTCCCCCATCTTCTCCATCCTCCCTATCACTCATCACCCCGCCACCCCATCACCTTCCGACCTCTCCACTTTAAATCCTGGGGCCGTGTAAGTAGAGGCAAACGGTGCCCGGATGAGAAACAGAGTTTTGCCGTCGAGCATTACAGGTACCCCATTGTCTGAAGCCACAGGTCCAGAGGGAACCTGCGATCGACTCAAGGCTACCGGATTAACGATCAAACTGGCAGTCAGCAGAAAGACAATTAGCAACCGGAGGAATCGTTTCATGGTTGGGTTGAGGGAACTAGAACAGTGAGAGCGGCAGGTAAACACTCAATCTCCAAAGAGGTCGCCTCTACCACTTCACCATCAATCACCACTTTCTGAGGAGGGCTTGTGGAGATCTTAAGCCGTGGAGTGCGGAAATGAAAAAGGTTCTCGATTTCAGGCGTCCCCCCGATCAGAGCCGCCCCCATCAGTTGCATTAACCCCGAAACGGCCTGGAATTTCTGCTGAAAGGATTTGGGTGAATTCTGGGCTACGACCACCGTCACGTCCAGCAGGCCATCATCAAACACCACACTGCCTGCCCCCTGAGCCAGCATGGAGGTTGGGGGAGCGGCATTGGCAACAGTCAGAGCAGCAGATTGGAAATGGTAGTCTACCCCATCGATTTCTAGATCCACATTGAAGGGTTGCTGCTCACTCAACTGCTGCCAGCCCGCCATGAAATAAGCCAGTGGCCCCACCGATCTTTTAATTCGCGACTGGCCTTTTCCACCGTTTCGGCTTCGTAGCCAATCCCGGCTAGCAAAATCATCGGCAACCCATTACACCGTGCAGCATCCACTGATCGCGGCTGGCCAGTCAAAAGCGTCTGGCAGGATCGGCGTAGGGGGGCGATCGCACTGGGAATCCCCAGCGCCAGACAAAAGGCATTGGCCGTACCTCTGGGAATAATGCCTAAAGGAATGCCTGTATTGATTAATTCTCCCGCTACGGCGGACACAGTACCATCTCCTCCAGAGGCAATAACTAGATCGGAGTTCGCGGCTATAGCCTTTTTGGCTAAATCGGCGGCAGAAATATCCGGAGTGGTGAGCAGAACATGCAAATTCAGGTGAGGTTCCAGCAGATCCCGAATCAGCGCCAGTTCCTGCTGAGAGTCTCCCTGTCCGGCAATGGGATTGAAGATTAAGTGGGCATGGCGGATATGAGCCAAATTATCGACGATCGCTTCAGCCGTTGCCAGGTTTGTTGCTAACGGCACATTGTGAATCTGGCACACTCGCAGCAGCGCCATAATATCCAGTTCAGGAGCCGCAGGTTGGCTGAAGTCCAGAGGACAAAACACCGCCATGATTTGCGCCTGAATCACCCGCGCCGCAACCTCTAAATCTCCCCCCAACGAGATGGCTGAAATAGCATCAAACGGCAAGCCCGTAATGCGTCTTAAATACTGAGCCAGGGGATCCGGGGCAATTAATTGATAGCGCGAGAAAACTGGAAGATGCTGTTGAATCAGAAGAACCAACTCATCCTTTTGACTATCAGGAGCAAGAAATGCAATTGTAGGAGCCATATCGTTTATGGACATTCAACCTGGGTTCGGGCGCGTTGTAGAGCAGCCTTAAGATTTTGGACATCAGGCTGGATCGATTGCTGAGCCTGGACTAGAGTTGCTTTATCAGGAATACTATTGATTTTCCGTTGCAATTGCTGGTATGAGTCTTTGACTTCCCGAATCTCGGCTTTCTGGTATTTCTCAGCCGCCTCACTCACTCGTTGAGTTGCCTTTTCTACTGCCTTTTGAGCATCTTTAAGTTGCCCAACTGTAGCATTCCCTTGAAGCCTCTGTAAGGCAGCAACAGCCTGATCGTGATCCGACAATGCCCTGCAGAGGTCGACCTTTGCCTGATCAACAGCAGGCTGACACCCTGCGATCGTCCCAAGTGGAACAGCAAATACTGTCAACCACTGAGTTAAATTTCTCATCCTGCAACCTCTTGTAAATTCATGAAAAACCGTAGGATTCATCAGGATTCATGTAGATCACAAATTAGAATTCGATCCTCCTAGCCCCCTTAAAAAGGGCTACCGTATACACACAAGTGACTCAGACATGACCGTCACCAAAATTCAACCATTACACCCAAACTCCTGACTTGGGGAAGTCTCCCAGGTTTAGACCTTGGGTTGTACAAGATGTGTGTACACAGTAGCTTAAAGACGGAAAAACCGAACCGAAAACGGTTTGAAGCCTCTCTTTTGAAGGGAGACTGAGGGGAATCGATCAGAGATTTTATCACCAAAATAAATTCATCTTCGATCTACTGAGCATTGATTGCTACCGTACTACTGGTTGAGGGGCTTGCGCGAAAATAAAATCCCTATGATGGCTTTACAGCCAGCGTCTAACCCATCCTACAGCCAGTACATGATTTAACGGCAAATCCCTTATTTGATCGCTAATGCCTGCTCAATCTTTCTAATGGCGGCGGCTTCATCACCACTAGTGCGTTCACCCCCAATTCCCAGGAAGCCACTCTCCTTCACCGCATTAGCAACACTGGTAGCCAATGATACCAGCCATTTGCGAAACTCATCTGCCTGATTCAACGTCACTTTGCTTGCCAGAATAGAGGGCACTTGCTCGAGATGCGCCAGCGCCTGATTGCGTCCTTCTCCGGCATCTTTCAATGCTTGCAGTTCTCCCAAAAGCTGGAACTCTTTTTTTCAGCAATAACTGTTCGCCCTGAATTGATTCCTGAGCATCAGCAGCTTTCATATCAGCCATTAAAGCATTCACCAGATCGCTAGCAGTGGTTTGCTGCTGCTGCTCGCTTAACAGGCTGACAGCGGCATAGGCTTCCTTCAAAAAGGTTACTGGATCGGTTTTATCAGCCAAAATGACTGCCTTGATCACATGCATGGGGGCCTGCAGCATCACCTGCCACTCTGCATCTGTAAAGTATTGTTGACTCATACATACTCCTCATTGACGCTAACAACAAATTAAGAACGAGTGAAATTTCCGGGAGATCAGAAACAGGCCGATCTGAACTCATCGGTGCGATTAAGCGATGCAATGTTGACCGAATCGCACCCAGGGTGGAAGCGTTATGTGGACAATAGCGCACTCTACCCCGGTTGAGTTGCATTCAGCAACTGAATTGACAACTCTGCTAGGGGTAAAACTCAAATATAGGAAACTGCTAAAATAGCCAATAAAATTAAAGAATTAAAACTTACCCAGATCCAAAACCATCGGTTCTTTGATAGGAAAACTAGCCTTCTCTAGCTAGACTTAGGCTAACCGGTAAGTACTGGAAAAACTAGAGGGTGAAGGCTGTTTCGGCTTCTGGGCGGGCAAGGCTAATGGTTTGTTTTTATTTCGTGACAGCGCGCGCGGAATCTTGAGAGAAAAGCGATCGCGGCTGCGACGATCGCTCTATATAGAGGTCCTTGCGAATAGTGAATTCGCCTTTTGGCTGATCCTAAACCCCAAAAATATGAAACTGATAAGAAGAAGGGGGATGAGTAGAGGGGTGAAGCAGTAAAACTACTATTCCTCTTTCCCCATCTTCCATCCTCTATCCCTCATCCCCCGCCATCGACCTGTTCTATATTAAATGATAATAACAGGCAAAATTTAGTAACTACTGATGTTTACAGAAACGCGATCGCCCCGGTCAACACGGAAACACTTCTTTGGACTGTGTGTGGCTTTATTTATGGTGGCCTTTACGTTAGGAGTCGTGCCGCCAATGATGCCTGCGATCGTGCGAGAGTTCAACTCCAGCCTGAGCTACATCCAGAGTACTTTGGTGTTGTCTTCTCTGGTAACGGCTTCTTTCACTCCCACTACTGAAAACCTGAGTAAGGTGTTTGGCCGCAAAAAGGTGATGCAGGCTGGCTTAGGGTTTTACGCGATCGGGTTGCTAGGGGTTGCCACCAGTCCCCACATGCCAGCCTTTGCCGTGGCTTATACGTTAATTTTAGGAGTCGCTGCCAGTCCTGTTATTAACGCATCCTGGGCGTTGATGGATTATTTTTATGACGATGAGGCCGAAAAAAAGCAACGACTGTGCTGGTGCTGTTTTCCATTGTGGGGGGGCTGTTTGGAGCGTTATCTGCTGGCTTGATCGCAGCAAAACTCACTTGGCGGATCGCCTTTCTGCCGCAAGTCCTGATGGTACTGGCAGTTTTTTTTCTGATTCGTTCAGTTTATTACCCTCAGCGAGTGACTGAGCTACTGATCGATTGGGTGGGGGGATTACTTGCCCTCATGGGGTCGGGGTTAACGCTGTTGGGAGTGAGCCTAGCAGGCCAGTATGGTTGGTGGGCACCCAAGGAAATATTTGCAGTGGCTGGGTTCGTGCTACCCCCGTTTTCACTGTCGATCGTACCCGTCTTGATTGCAGCGGGGATGGTGTTTTTAGGAATTTTTGTATTCTGGCAACGGCGAACGACTCGTCTGGGTCGCCCCAGCTTGATCAGAGCTGGATTGCTGCGGCGCAAAGTTTTTGTCCTGGGAGTGCTGGTTGCTATCCTGCACAGTATTGTCACGGCGGGTGTGCAGTTTAATCTCTATCAATTTATTCCCCCCATTATGGGGCTGAATACGTTTCAAACTGCCTTGGCCGTTTTTCCCTATACCCTGGCTTGCCTGATCACCTTTTTGGCCGTCGTGTTCAATGCCAATCTGCGAACCGCCTCTCCTAGAACCACGGTGCAAATTGGTCTGGTACTGGTTGCCCTGGGCATTTTTTTGCTCTATCAGGCGATCGCCCAACCGACGGCCCTGCGAATTCTTCCGGCATTGGCTGTCATGGGGGTAGGGTCAGGGCTGTTTTTTACCAGTATTTCCACTATTCCCTTCTCAGCGGCAAAACCCCAGGAAAAAGCAGAGGCCAGTGGCGTTTACAATCCGTTGCAAAACGTTGGCAATTCTCTGGGGCGGGGCGTGTTTGGCACCCTGTTAATTAGCATTTTCAGCATCCGATTGGTCGATGGCGTCACTTATAACCTTGGTCAAACTCTGGATCCAGTCACCCGACAAGCAGCGATTAACAAGCTGGAGGCGGTGATCCAAACGTTTACCCCAGAAGACGAGCAAGCCTTCTTTCAGAAATTGCCCGCTAATGTGCTGACAGAAATTAAGCAAGTTGTGCCAGCCTCTGCGATTGCTGGCATCCGCCTATCGTTTCTGATTCTCCTAAGTTTGAGTCTGATGGCGCTGGTGTTGACGCTATTGCTACCCCAGCGGTATGTTTCACCAACACTGACGGAGAAAAATATGATTGCAAGGGGGAGGGTTGAAGGGGTGGAGGAGTGAAGGTGATGAAGGATTCCCCATTGTTTGCCATACCAGAGACCAACGGTCGCCGTGCCCATGACGATCGCATAAATCCCCAATACCCTGGCAATCAGACTTAAATTATGAGGCTGAGCAGAAGCATCTAAGATTTCGTCCTTGCCCAGTAGTTTTTTGCCTTCTTATGACTCTCTTATATTTTTATTTCATTCTTTCTAAGAGGATGTTTGAGAAGTTCTCTTGCTGGTAACAAAACGGTTTAGATCCCCCTAAATCCCCCTTAAAAAGGAGGACTTTGAGCCCTTAGTCCCCCTTAAAAAAGGGGGACTAAGGGGAATCAACAGATGCCTTTCGTTACAACAAATGACTTTTCAAACCCCCTCTAAGAAAGACAATGGGTTGCTGGCTGCCCAGACAACACAAACATTCTTATAAATTTCTTACTTTCTCACGCAAGTCTCATATCCAGGGTTTAATGGGTGATGTTCATTTCTTAGAAGCACTGATTCAGATTACTTAATTAACCCCCAACTTGGGCTGCCTCCGCTTCTACCCCATTCAAGTGGTATTGAGTTATGCAACATAAGACTACTTCCTCAGTCATTTTTAAGTCGTTGGTATCTCTGGCGATCGCCCCCGTTTTCGTCAGTGCGGTGTTGTCAGCGACTCGCTACGACAAAACCTTGGCCCAATCTCCGGCACCCTCTCAAACGTTTCCCCTACCCAGTGCTTTGCCAAACGGTACAACGGTGAGGCTGGATGGTTCCAGTAGCATGACGGTAACCAACAATGACTTGAAAAAGCGCTTTGAGGAGAAGTTTCCTGGTTCTGTGATCAGCCTGTCCGGCAATGGCACAGATGCAGCCTTGCAGGCATTGCAGAAGGGGGAGATTGACCTTGCTGCGATCGGTCGACTGTTGACAGATGAGGAAAAAGCCCAGGGGTTAATGGAAGCCCCTCTTAGCCGCCAAAAGATTGCCATTATTGTCAGTTCAGCCAACCCATTTAAGGGATCGATCACGGATGATCAATTCGTCAAGATTTTCCGGGGCGAAATCAAGAACTGGTCAGAACTGGGTGGCCCTAATGTGCCAATTCGGTTCATCGATCGGCCTGCCTCCAGTGATACCCGGCAAGCACTCAGTCGCTATCCAGGATTTAACAGTGGCTTGCAAACAGGTGCGAATGCTACTCAAGTCGCTCAGGATGATACCTCTGCTGTAATCAAAGAACTGGGTGCGGACGGAATTAGCTATGCGATCGTCGATCAGGTGGTCAATCAACCCGACGTGGTAGCGCTACCAATGCATGATATCCCGCCCACAGATTCGCGCTATCCTTACTCCCAACCCCGCAACTATGTCTATAGGAGACAACCGAATCCTGGCGTAGTTGCATTCCTGGGTTTTGCTACGGCAACCCTGGGGCAAGATACCTTACCACCACCAGCTAACCCACCTGGGGCCGCAGTTGTTCCTGCCAGTCCAGCGGCTCCGGCTTCTGGGGCGGTGGCTCCAACGGCTAATCCTGCTCCGACAGCAGCCCCCGCGGAACAAGAAGGTGGCTTTGATCTATCGTTCCTGTGGTGGTTGCTCATTCCTTTGGTGGGAATTCCCCTTTTATTCTGGTTACTAAAAGGACGGGGAGCGGCTCCTCCTGGAAGCATTGCTGCAACTCAGTCGGGCCGCATGATTTTAGTAGCCCGCAATTGTCGGGATGCTTATGCTTATTGGGAAGTACCACCAGAAACCTTTGAGGAGGCCCGTCGCCAGGGAGGACGAGACTTGAAGGTACGGTTGCATGATATTACAGATGTTCCGGGTCTGGATGGACAGACTCCCCATAAGGTGCAAGAGTTCTCCTGTAGTGAAAATGTTCAGGACTTTCACATTCCTGTTGATGTAGACGATCGCACCTATGCTGCAGAACTGGGTTACGTCACCGATACAGGCGAATGGTTGAGGATCGCTCACTCCGATCCGGTTCATGTTCCTGCCTGTATTCCAGATAGCGCAGGGGTGAGTACAGCAGCTGCAGCCGCAGCAGGTGGAATGATCACTGGTGGGGCGGCTCGCTCAGACACTCAACCTGGAACTCCGGGAACTGAGGAGGCTACTCGATCGGTCACCAACCGCCTGGATGATGTTCCTGCAACGACCAGTGATGCGATCAAAGCAGCAGGAGCAACTCTAGCCGGAGGAGCCGCCGCAGTAGCGGGTGCCAGTGCTGACGCGGCAGCATTGTTCGATCGCAGTCAGGCCACGGGACGAGGCGAGACAGCCCAACCAGCACTAGACTATCGCATTACTCTGGAACCACGCGGTGCTGGGCAGGCTTATGTGTCTTGGGAGGTTGCCGAAGCTTATAAGCAGGCACTCCGAGATCGGGGCGGTCGCCAGCTAACCTTGCAGATTCATGATGCCACGAATATTGACATCGACTATCATCGGCCCCATAGTACACAAACCTATGCCTGCGATGAAACCGATCAGGAAAAATATGTTGCCATTCCGGTTGCCGATCGCGACTATGTGGCCGATCTGGGCTACTTTACGGATGATAATCGTTGGTTACGGTTAGCCCGCTCTATGCATGTTCACGTTCCCGCCAATTCATAAGTGCGATCGCACCAATGAACGGCATAGCGCATGGATTCAGAGATTGATTCAGTGAGTTTGTTCTTTTTTCATGAGGCAACTATCATGGGTCTATTTTTTGATGTTTTAAGTTCCATTAATAACCCCAACCAGCAAGGGAGTGTCACCCAATTGGCAACCGTTGTCGGCGGTTTACAACAACTGGCAACCAGTCACGGAATTGATATCTCACAAATGCAGCCGGTACTGTCTTCTGTGGGGGGCTTTTTGGGGCCTGCCCTGCAACAGCAACAGGGGGTGCTGGGGAGCGGTTCCTTGGAAAATCTGGTTGGCCAACTGGGAGGTTCTGGTGCTCCGACAACTGCCATGCAATCCCTACTTCCTCCCCAACTACAGCAGCAACTGATACAGACCGTTTCCCAGAAAACAGGTTTGGATGCCGGGATGTTGCAGGGTTTGTTACCCAACCTGATTCCTGCGGTTATGGGGCCTTTAAATATGGGTTCCAGCCAGTCCGGAACCGGGGGCAATAATGCGTTGCTCAGTGCTTTCTTAAAGGGTGGCAGTAATGCTGACCTCGGTGAAGTATTGAAGTTCGCAAACCGTTTCCTGAATCCCCCTCAATAAGGGTTCAGGTCTGGCTGACTGACAAATCTACTGAACACCTGCTACATCCCCAGCAAATCAATTTTCTAGCTCATGGCCAAAGTCATCCAAAGATAACTCAACAAAAGGTTCAGTCCATTTGAATGGATTTCCGCTGTTAGCCCAAAATTTATTTTTGGGCAGGTTGACAATAGAGATATGAGCCTTTCAGAACTTTTGTCAGAGGATCTTTAAAGGCCTGTTTCTTTGTTACCCTGGCGACTGAAGTCGCGGCTATCCAGAGAAAACCTGTCGACGCAGGTTACTGAAAACCTTGATTTGATTCAGCCTGCGTCGGCAGACTGGGTGAGTGTAGTCGCAGTTTTAAGCGCCACATACTTTTCTCAGATTTCAGGGATCAGTTGGGATAGTGCTGAGTGCTGAGAACTAGAACTGTTCTACTGAGCATTTCTGCTTGACCAACTCCTAGCTTCTTCGGTCGGCCATTCCAATAAGCGAGCAATTTGGGTGGGTAAGGTAGTGGGGTCAAAGGGGGGTACGTGTCACCTTCTTGGTAGGAAAATTAGGCTAGAGGAGAAGAATATCCCTTGCAT
>NZ_JBRAGO010000057.1:0-30613 GCF_052746595.1 Leptodesmis sp. | reverse complement strand
GCTTGAATTTGCTGAGAATTCGCGATACTTGCTGTCAGGAGATCTGAAAAAACAATCGCGATAGACGCTTTTTTGAGGGCTAGTATTTATCATGACATAGTTATATAGCAATGAAAGGGGCTAGATAGCTGAAAGTGGTGCTGTCTTTTTTAATTCCTTGTGGGGCAAATAGTCTGCTACCCACTCACCAGATGTTTTAAGATTTGCGCGACTAAGTATAGTTCGTTGCCTTCGGCAATACTGAGGGTAAGTTTAGTAAATTTATCGGACAGGGCATAGTGGGAGGAGTCGCGATCGCACTTAACGAACAGATAATCTTCTCCAGTGGTAATCAGGACGAACACAGGAGAAATTGGCGCATCGACCATGTAGGCTAAGGTTTGGGCGATCGCCTGTCGCATACTAAAGCCGTAGCGTTTACTTTCAATCACAATCAACCAGAGGCGATCATGAATCACCAGGGCATCAATTAACCCATCCAGCAGGGTATCACCATCTTCAATTCAAGTCGGACATATTTTTCACGCCGCACTTGGTAAGGCGGATCGATGAAGCCCAGAGTTTCTAGCAGGGGAGAGAGCAGAATTAAGTCAACAGTACCTTCGGTGATGGCTCCACTGTCGGCGTAATAAAGATAACGCTGTTTGAGGTGGTCGAGCCTTGCTCTTTCGATGTCACTCAAGGGGGACAATGGCTCTTTCCATTCCGTGAAAAAGGTTGCATCTGTGACCAACATTAGTTGATGCTAGAGGGTAATGGCGGCAATCCACAGGTCATTCTCGCCGATACCCAATGGACAGTAGGGTTATTCTTGCCGCAGTCCATTAGCTCAGTCTATCGACATGCATCACCACCAAACTCTAGTCGTTGATTCAACTTAAATGACGACCGCGTGAAGAGGCTGTAGAGTGGATTCAGGATGATCCTCGACAGGAAAGCCATGAATGTTCTAACCCTCAATTTGGATGGCGTACACCTGACGGATGAGCAGTTCTGGCAATTGTGTCAGCGCAATCGAGACTGGCAATTTGAACTGACTGCGACTGGAGAATTAATTGTGATGGCACCTGTTGGTGGAGAGAGTGGCAATCAGGAAGCAGGTCTGATTGCAGATGTAGAAATCTGGAATCGTCAAACTGGGTTAGGGTATGTCTTCAGTTCCTCTACGATCTTCAAATTACCCAATGGTGCCAGTCGATCGCCGGATGTAGCCTGGATCCAAAAAGACCGTTGGGAAGCGCTGACTCCTGAGCAACGGCGCAAATTTCCCCCGATCGCACCTGACTTTGTGATTGAACTGCGCTCTGCCACGGATCCCCTAGAACCGCTACAACTCAAGTTGCAGGAATATATCGATAATGGAGTTCGCCTGGGTTG
The DNA here is from genome assembly GCF_052746595.1 of Leptodesmis sp. Lineage (NCBI taxonomy): Bacteria > Bacillati > Cyanobacteriota > Cyanophyceae > Leptolyngbyales > Leptolyngbyaceae > Leptodesmis > Leptodesmis sp. The sequence continues at coordinate 29,236 of NZ_JBRAGO010000057.1, read as the reverse complement.
GTTGGTGAATCCGCAAGATCAACAGGTTGAGATTTACCGCCCTCATCAGCCTGTAGAAGTCTGCTCCTTACCCACCGAGCTATCAGGAGAACAGGTACTTCCAGGATTTCTACTGCCTCTGGCTGTTTAACCAACCTTGCGATCGCCAGTGCGAGTCTAGGCTGATTTAGCAACTCCAGGGTTGAAGTGATGAAGAGTTAGGGGATCTGGCTGAAATGATTCAGGGGCTATTGGAGTCACGGCGGAAGGAGGCAGAGGAGGAGAACCAGGAGACTCGTGAGGATGGCACACCGCTGGGGAAGCACAGAGGCGGGGGCATATTGAGCTGAAGAGGATCCCTGATTCTAAGACGGGTAAGACTTATAGACCTTATCGCTATCTGCGCTATTGGGGGGTGACGAAGAAAGGAACAAAAGGGCTGAAGAGCGTGTATTTAGGGAAAGGAGATGGGTAGGGGGCGATCGCTTCTATCTTAAATGGGGTAAAAACGATCGCCCAGGGTATATAGATGGCGATTGCCCTCTATTACCCTGAATTTAAGCGGGTCGTAACCTTACCCTCACCGGGTTGAAGGAAAGAGTAACCGAAGGTTAATCATTGCCATCACCATCTCCTCGAACTGTATACGCCCGTATGAGTTCATCACTATCTAGCACAATTGTCTGGTCTGCTGTTAAAGGCAGGTCAACAGTTTCTACCAAGTCTCGACTGTCACTGAGAATAGCATCGATGACAAAGCCCGGATGCCTTTGGCTGATACTGGCCCCTGCAAATTCTTGCATCCCATCAAAGGTCGTAAAATCAGCTTTGGGTTCATTCTTTGCAGTGTCCCACTCCTCGAATCTTGCACTTATAACGGGTCTTAGAAGCGTTCTCGTGCTATCGGCAATAACCTGAGTTTGAATTTGAATCTTTGGTCCATGACTATCAAATTCATCATCTCCTCTAATTCTTGATGGGGAAAAGGTAATTTCAGGCAGAGAGAAAGTATCTTCAATAAACTGACCTTGGGGCGAGCGTAATCTGACTCTCACAGGATTGAAAGTGACAGAAACAGAAGGTTCATCACTGCCTCCGCCTGCCCGTTGCCTGGTATCCCCTTGAATCTCGTATCGCCCTACTAAAGCGTTTGAGCCTCGTAGGATGGTTTGAGTTTCCCACAACCCCACGTCAACTGTTTCAAAAGTATCTGCACTAGCGACCAGTGAATTGACGATAAATCCTTGTAGAAGTCCGCTAATATCAATAGGATCGCTGGAGAAGGAGCCATCAAACGTTGTAAAGTCTGATCTGGTTTCTTCAAAGAGCGCATTTCCTATAATTTGAAGTGTATTGTTCTGGATAACCACACGGGACTCGATCTTTATACATGGACCATTTCCAGAAAATTCGAGATCGCCCCGAATATGTGGTGGTATAAACGTAATGTTGGGGATTGTAATGGGAATTGCAAACTCTGCCTGAATTAACCCTACTCCTGTAGCATTATCCACTTTCGGATCAAGCCCTGGTGTGTAAGGATCGTCCATATCAAGGGCATTTTTTTGCATAATGCTAAAGCTATCACTGGTATCGCTTTTGGCCTGACAATTGGCATTGCAGCTAGTGCAGCAGGTGGTGCAGACCTGAATCCTGCGAGAAATATATTTAGCGTAATTACAATTTGTGGAGCAGTGAGTGTAGCTTTTGGTTTCTGCTTTGGCTGGCAAGTTGGACTGCTAACCACTACTATTTCAATTCTCTGTACTTTGCGAATTCCTTTTTATGGAGTTGAACTGCTCTGGAGCTTATGCAGTTCAGGTCAATCGATCGGTCATCCGCTAGATTAGGACGAACTTTTGATTTTTCGTTTACCCGGTATTCGGAGGAGGCTAAATCAGCAACTTCAATGTAGTGAACAGCAAGGATTATCTACCCTCTGTAATTTGGCTTGTAATCCCTTTCAGCGATGGGCAGCACAGTACGTTCTCAAAACTTATCTACACCAACAGCCATCCCCATTTCGCTGCTTATATACCTTATTGACACACCCCATAGCAGATGCTTACATTTTTGCGCCAGTGACACAGCTAGGGTGGGAACGATTACCAACCATCAAGCAAGTTCTATTGGCTGAACTCAATGGCAAATAGGTAGACTGCACAGTTGATGTAACGGGTAGTTTGATTGAGCGATTAGTTTACCATTTGACACTTTCCCTACGTCATTCTAAACCAACTCCTCTGACATTTTTTGCAGGCTTACTTCTCCAATTATTAGCTCGCAATGCACCTGACTCCAGGGATGGAATGCTATCTTTACTGTCGAGCAACTTTTCAATTTACACCAACTTAGTAGATTATTCAGAAGGGTTAGAAATCCAACGATCATTTGAGGTGATGCATGGCTTTTTAGCTTGTGATCGACTTTCTGCCTTGCCTCAAACAGTTAATCTAGCATCTAGCCTGCCAAGCCTCAAAGGTTCAATTCGCCCTCAACTATTGATTGCGTTGAATCGTTTACAGGATATTGGATTAGACATAGTCACTTACCTGACATCTGTTAGCCGGGTTAATAAGCAGGCTGCACTTTTAAGAGCAAACAGTGCGCTTGACAACCTGAGTGATTACGTTATTGCAGAAGTACTCATCCCAGAACAAATTATTCTCAGACACATTATTTACCATTGGCATCGATTAATCAGCGAAGCAGGGGGTGACATTGGGCACGTTGAGACTTCAACCCCTGTACCAAACCCTTATGTGGTTGGTAACCCTATGCTCGGCCACACCTTCGTGGGGCGCGAAGACATCATTCAGTGATTGGAAGAACTGTGGGCAAGCCCTCAGCCACTCTCCATCATCCTGTACAGACATCGACAAATGGGTAAATCCTCTATTCTGCATAATCTCAAAATGCATTTAGGAGGTCAGACAATCGCTATCAATTTCAATATGCAAGTTGTGGGAAGTGTAAATAATACAAGTGAGCTGCTTTATGCATTAGCTATAGAAATTTACGATAGTCTCACCTCAACACAACAGTCAGAACTAGACGAGCCTCAACATAACAACTTTACTTCTTATAATCCTTATCAGATATTTTGGCGTTTCCTAAAACAACTGGATAAAATTCGGAATCGACATCGATTTATTCTTGCAGTTGATGAATTCGAGATACTTGAAGAATTAATCAAAGAAAATACTGTTGAACAAAGGCTTATCGGATTCTGGCGCGGGCTAGTCCAAACTTATCCCTGGTTTATAATGATTTTTGCTGGGCTGCACACACTTAATGAAATGCGAAAAGACTACTGGTCTCCTTTATTTAGCAGCACTATCGCAATTCCAGTCAGTTTTTTGTCAGCAGATGCAGTTCAGAAATTAGCGACACAGCCATCTCCCGAGTTTGATATTGAGTACGATCGGGAAGTAGTGGAAGAAATTTATCCTATTTGTCGCATCGCCCCTGTAGTGCTCGTGCCCATATGGAACGGCTTAGCTATTTTGTTCACAATGCTCAGATTAACGCTGAGCGATTTTATGAGCCACTGCTGCGTCATGCTTTGCAAGCATTTACCGGAAAGAGCGTGCTGTTAACCCTGGACACCAGCTTGTTATGGGACAGATTTTGCCTGGTCGAGGTGTGTTTGGTCTGGGGCGGACGCTCGATTACTCTACGGTTGAGCACTTGTTGCCTCCGGCACAACAGGCGTATCTGTTCCCCAATGTCAGCGTCCTCAATGCAATTGCTTGTCATCTGGCGACTGCGACTGTTGCGGGGACAAAAGACGCTTGGGCAGTGTTGTCTGACCGTTCACCGTCATTGCAAACCTTTGCCCTTTATGGTCAACGCTTTGGCGGCATTGAGCCGCACTTCAAGGATTACAAGTCTGCGGCTTTTGGGGTGCTGCAATCAGGCCTACGTGATGCCCAAGCGTTGAGCTGTTTATTCATGCTGCTAGATTGTGCTTCCTTGATTGCGCTCATGCTCGGCAGGATGTGCGTACCAGATGGGAAGCAGTCTCAGCTCGATTGGCATGGACAACGGGGCTTAAGTTTTCTGCAACTGGGTTTGAGGGCGCTTGCCCGCTGTTGTTACCAGCGATTACTCTTGCCCCTATTCCGGGCGTTGTCGAAGCACAGCCCCCCTCCCGCTTGTGCCTCGCACCGCAAGCACGACACTTTGGACTGTCGTATCGAGTTTTCTAAAGTGACCAACTTCTCATACTGAGACCGTCTGAGATTTCTGCACCACTAAGGTCCCCCTCTCAGTTTTGGAAGAGGAACTTCAAGCCATTTCTACTTTCCTTCTCCCAAACTTAGGAGAAGAAATTGAGGGATGAGAATAGACTTCTATAAATGACATGTATAAACATATTTGATTATTTAAAGAACTGGTTAAAAATCTTAGAAGACAAACGTTTTGTATAGGCGAAATTCATGTACTTAATTATCTTTTTCAATAGACGGCTCAAAAGCCTATTGAAAAGGCTTTGCAGTGATTTTTTAAGATTTCTGTGGCGCATGAATCAACATTTTGAGCATTGAGCATGGTAGATAATTATTAAATTCAAGATTGAAAAATACGAATACTTAAACAGCTCAGAAAATTTGTCTTTCTGAGGAATTACTTTATGGTTGCAAACCCATTCTGGCTAAAGAACTGAGGCTTTTCTATCAAAGAACTCAGTTCTGGATTTGGACAAAGTTCAGTTTCTTTCCTAACCCCCGCGAGGTGATTGTTGATGGCTCCTCTTTTCATGCAAAGCATCTGGTTGGTGCCATGTTATTCGTTGGTTGGGGCAGTTCTTTCAGTCCTTTGGTTCCCATCCATTACTCGAAAAACTGGCCCCCGGCCGGCTGGCTACATCAATGCCTTGATGACACTGATTTCATTTGTTCACTCTTTAATTGCACTTTCGGAAGCCCTGAACCACCCAGCCTATCAGCTTTCATTCACCTGGCTGAATGTGGCGGGGTTAAGCCTGGACTGGCCGATCGTTGTCTCGTCCTTAACTGTGGGAGCACTGGCTCTCATTTGTGGCCTCAACCTGCTGGCTCAAGTCTTTGCGATCGGCTATATGGAAATGGACTGGGGCTGGGCACGCTTCTTCGCAATGCTGGCTCTGTTTGAAGCAGGGATGTGCACTCTGGTACTCACAGACTCCTTGTTCTTCAGCTACATCATTTTAGAGATTCTGACCCTTTGTACTTATCTACTGATTGGTATCTGGTTCAACCAGTCTCTCGTTGTGACTGGGGCGCGGGATGCATTTCTCACCAAACGGATTGGTGACCTGTTTTTATTGATGGGCTTACTGGCGCTTTATCCGCTTTCCCATACCTGGGACTATTCCGAGTTAGCTGAGTGGGCCAAGACAGCACAAGTTGATCCAACCACGATCGCTCTTATTGGTCTGGCCTTAATTGCTGGCCCCATGGGTAAATGCGCCCAGTTTCCGCTGCACCTGTGGCTGGATGAAGCAATGGAAGGCCCAATTCCTGCTTCCATCTTGCGAAACTCAGTCGTTGTAGCAACTGGAGCCTGGGTACTAGTGAAATTAGAGCCTGTACTGGCGCTATCTCCCCTGGCGATGAATGCCTGTGTTTTTATTGGCGGGGTCACGGCAGTCGGCGGTGCAATGATTGCGATCGCTCAAATTGATGTTAAACGTGCGCTGTCCTATTTGGTGAGTGCCTATATGGGTGTGGTGTTCATCGCGGTGGGGGTGGGTGAAACCAAAGCGGCTCTCATGCTGGTGCTAACTCATGCGGTTGCCATGGCTCTGTTGCTGATGCCCGTGGGTGGAGTCATCTGGAATTGCATTACTCAAGATCTGCGGCAGTACGGCGGACTGTGGGCACGTCGTCCCATGTCTGGCTTATCGTTCCTGGTGGGGCTGGCCGGTCTGGTTGCCTTACCCCCGTTTGGCACCTTCTGGTCCATGCTGGAACTCGCTGATGGCCTATGGAATACTCATCCCTGGTTAGTCGGCCTGTTGCTGGTTGTGAATATCCTGACGGCCTTTGGCTTGACTCGCGTATTCTCCTTAATTTGGGGAAATGAGCCGAAGCCCATGACCACCCGAGCGCCAGAGGTCTTCTGGCCGATGACCCTACCGATGATGATTTTGATGGGTTTCACGCTGCACCTGCCATTGGTTATGCAGGCCACAGGGCTGTTGCCAAGCTGGGTTGGAATCAATAAGGATGTTGCTCTTCTGTTGTTCTGGTCGAGTGTGTTTGGTATTGGCCTGGGTGGAGTAGTCTACCTGAATCAGGCGATCGCCAAGCCCATTCAGCTTCCCTGGAAAGGCGTACAGGACTTGCTGGCCTACGACTTTTACACTCGCGACCTTTACCGCTCTAGTGTCGTGCTGGTAGTAGATGTGGTTTCCCGCATCACCTCCTGGTTGGATAAATATCTGGTAGATGGACTAATTAACCTGTTTGGTACTGTTACAGCCGCCAGTGGTCAGAGCTTGCGATACAGCACCACAGGCAAGTCCCAGTTCTATATGCTGACCATTTTGTTGGGTATCTCTGCCCTGATTTTGTGGGCAACTTGGCCTTTCCTATCCCATCTGTCCTTCGTTTTCAGTGTCAATGTGCCGACCCAACAGCCCGTCGGCTAATTAGAGACATTTCAGCGGAATGTCTCTACAGAAACCCTCTGGATTTCGCCACTCCTATCCTGATCTCTAAAAATCCACAACCCTAACGTCTTATGCTGAGTGCATTAATTTGGTTACCCGTTTTAGGAGCTATCGGCATCGGGTTTTGGCCTGGAAAAGTAGCCGCCGATCGCGCTCGTCTGGGCGCTTTGGGGGTTGCTGGTGTGGCCGCTTTACTGAATATGTGGCTCCTGATTCAATTTAATGTTAGTGCAACTGATTTACAGTTCCAGGAATTCTTCCCCTGGATCAGTGTCCTGGGGTTGAACTATACCCTGGGAGTAGATGGCCTCTCCCTACCGCTGATCACGCTTACCAGCCTCCTGACGCTGGTGATTCTGTTCAGCCAAGTCGGCTTGAGTAAGGTTGCCAATCCCGATCGCCTGCGACTGTTCTACATCCTGGTACTCCTGGTAAATGCTGGGGTCGTGGGCGCACTGGTATCCCAAAACCTGCTGCTGTTCCTGCTGTTTTACGAACTAGAACTGATTCCGTTCTATCTGCTCGTCATCATCTGGGGCGGACAGAAGCGGGAATATGCCGCCATGAAGTTGCTGATTTACACGGCTGTCTCTGGAATTCTGATTCTGGCCGCCTTCCTGGCGGTGGGCTGGCTGAGTGGAGCTTCCAGTTTTGACTACGCCGATATTAAAGCAGGCGCTTTATCTCAACGCGCTCAACTGATCTTGTTAACGTTGATGCTGGTTGGTTTTGGCATCAAGATTCCGCTAGTTCCCCTACATACTTGGTTGCCGGATGCTTATGTAGAAGCATCTACTCCGGTAGCCATCCTGCTGGGAGGAATTTTTTCCAAGTTAGGCACGTATGGTCTGGTTCGCTTCTGTGTCGGTCTGTTTCCCAAAACTTGGTCACTGGTTGCTCCAGGACTGTCCATCATTGCTTCCGTTTGCATCATCTATGGGGCACTAGTCGCTATTTCTCAAAAAGACATCAAGCGTATGGTGGCCTATAGCTCGATCGGGCACATGGGCTATGTTCTGCTCGGTGCGGCGGCCCTGACTCCTCTAGCCATGGTGGGTGCAGTTTCTCAGATGGTCAGCCACGGTTTAATTCTGGCACTCCTCTTTTATCTGGTTGGGGTGATTGAGGATAAAGTCGGCACCCGTGAACTGGATGTCTTAAATGGATTGCTGAATCCATTACGCGGTCTTCCCACAGTAAGCGCTTTGCTGATTCTGGGTGGTATGGCAAGTGCCGGAGTTCCCGGTCTGGTTGGATTTGTCGCTGAGTTCCTGATATTCCAGGGATCATTCACTACCTTCCCCCTGCCTACTCTACTGGCTGTTGCAGGTTCAGGACTGACTGCTGTTTACTTTGTGATTCTGCTGAACCGCACATGCTTTGGCCGGCTAGACAATTACACTGCCTACTACCCAAAAGTGACTGGCCTGGAAAAGCTGCCTGCCCTGATCATGACTGCCCTGATCTTTTGGCTGGGAGTACAACCCACCTGGTTAGTGAAATGGATTGAACCAACATCCACATCTCTGGTCGCTGCGGCTTCCCCGCCAGCGATCGAGCGAGTCGCGGTTAGTGCATCCCCCTCTCAACACACTGTTAAGTACTGAATTCCAGGAAACCTTAGTCCAGACCCAATTCATCACATCTCTTCACGCTCAACTCCAGCCCAAGAGGACTTTGCCCTATGAACATGGCCACCACTGCTGCCACCAAATTGCCACCCTCGAACCATCCTCTCGCCGAAGTGATTCACCGTTTAGAAGCAGGCGGGTCAATGGTTCCCGATACACCGGAAAATTTGATGAAAATCATTGGCATGTATAAAGCTTACTCTGTGCCAATGGACTTCTACTGGCGGGACTTGCTGTATCTGGGTGAACGAGTCTTTATTGATCCGCTGCCGTTCTTCAAGTATTTGCCGACTGAAGATTACTGGAAGTTGCACAATCACTATGCCGGAGATGATGCTGATCTGCGGATTTGGCGAGGCGGCGCGGAATACCACCCAGAGTTGAAGGAATTCCTGGAGAAGGGTGAAATTGGCAAAATGCCCCGTCTGCTGCATCACCTGTGGCACGATCGCATCAATATGGAATTCTCCGAAGACCTGGCACGGGCGATGATGTGGCATCGGATGAGCGGTAAGTTGGAGGCATTCCTGGATTCTGAGGAATACATCAACAATGCTAACCGGGCGATCGTGGCCTATTTGAGAGCAAATCCCCTGTACACACCCCTGCTGGCTCTGCACAAGTTATTCCCGCAAATGTTCCTAGAACAGGCACGGATGGCCACTTACATGTCGATTCTGGGGCTGTTCTGGGAAATTATGGCTCCCATGTTCTTTGAAATGTCCGATCGCTACGATGAGGGAAGCATCAGAACCGTGCCGGAGGCGATGGACTTTCTGGTGAATGGGATTTTTGCGATCGCAGGTCGCCCCATTTACCACCATGTCTACATCAAGGGCGAATGCTACGAAATCATTCCCAAGTCGAAGGGCTTTATGTGGTTATATGAAGCGGCCTGGCCCTATGTGGAAGCTGTCTTTTACCGCACCGCACCATTCCGGGGCACCAAGTCCTATAATGCTCAGGCCAATGAAGTGCCCAGTGAACAAATTGATTTCCACTACGGCATTTTGTTTGCAGATAAGTTCCCAGTCGGCACCGCAGGCATTCCTCCCACCCTGCTGCACCAGGATATGTACCACTTCCTGCCCCCCTACTTAAAGGAGCACTTCTTGCAAAATTGCCGGGGTGAAGATGACATTCTTGTGCAGTTGGGGATCGCCTTCCAGCGATCAATGTACAACGTTACCTCAGCTGTATTACAAGCCACCCGCGCGGCCTTGCTCTATCCCCTGGATGATCCTAATCCCAGACACCTGCAAGCCAATCGGGACTTTTTTGAAGCCCAAATGGATCGCTTCATTCGTCCCCAGTATGGTATTGCCAATGCCTGTCGCATTCGCATGATTCAAACCGATACCTATAAGTAGAGGCAGGTTCATTCTAAGAGGATGTTTTGAAGGCCTGTCTCTTTGTCACCCTGGCGACTGAAGTCGTGGCTATAGGGAGAAACCCTGCCGACGCAGGTTACTGAAAAGTTTGATTTCATCGAGTCTGCGTCGGCAGACTGGGTGAGTGTAGTGGCGGTTTTAACCGCCGGATAGCTGATAGATTGGGCGATCGCCTGAGCTAGGAACTACTGCTTTCCTGGTTAATATTTGCGCTCCTGAGGTTGAAACAGGGTAATATTAACGGGCAAGTAGCTGAGGTCGATCCCAGCAGGGGAATAGTAGGCCAGGGTGTGTTTCAGGAAGTTGGCATCATCCCGATCAGGATAATCTTCCCGCGAGTGAGAACCTCGGCTTTCCTTGCGATTCAGGGCTGAAGTAAGAATCATCTCGCCAACGATCATTAAACTGCGGAGTTCGATCGCTTCGATTAGCTCCGTATTCCAGCAGGTGCCGCGATCGTCCAGACGAACCTGACTGTAAAGTTGTTGAATCTCCTTGAGACGGGCGAGTCCTTCCTGCATCACATCCTCAGAGCGGAACACGCCACAGTAATGAGTCATGCAATCCTGATACTGCTGGCGAATCTCGTTGATCCGATACTGTCCGGTCTGATTCAGCAATCCCTGGAGTTGCTCTTTGGCTTCGTTCAGGTAACGGGCTTCGTCCACGTCCGGGAGTTTGCGGTTTTGCACGTAGCGGGCGATCGTTGCTCCCGTTCGTCGTCCATAAACCACACATTCCAGCAGGGAGTTACTCCCCAGCCGATTGGCTCCATGTACAGAAACACAGGCCGCCTCGCCAGCCGCAAAAAATCCTTCCACCAACTCGTCTGGACTGCGGCGCACCTGACCATCCGTATTTACGGGAATGCCACCCATAGAGTAATGAACTGTAGGTCGCACAGGCATAGGCTGATGCACAGCATCGATCCCCAACAGTCGATGGGCTTCTTCCCAACAGAAAGGCACCCGGTTCATGATCTTTTCCTCACCCATGTGGCGTAAGTCCAGATACACGAATGGCCCGCCGGCACTGCCATCGGGATTAATTCCCCGTCCAGCACGAATTTCGCGGGTGATGGCACGGGAGGTGATATCACGGGGAGCCAGTTCCATGCGGCTGGGGGCATAGTCTTCCATGAATCGCCGTCCCTCGCTGTTAATCAGGTAGGCTCCCTCTCCCCGCACTGCTTCCGAAATCAGCACGCCAACCGGATACAGCCCAGTGGGATGGAATTGGACAAACTCCATATCTTCCAGAGGCAACCCGGCCAACGCCGTCATCGCCAATCCATCCCCGGTAGACGCAAAATCATTGGAGGTGGTGTTGTAGACCCGACCGTAGCCACCCGTGGCGAACATCACGGCTTTGGCGCGAATCACCTCCAGTTGACCATCCAGAAGGTGGTACATGACGACTCCCTTCACCTGTCTCTCTTCCAGGATCAGCCGCATCACATACCATTCGTCATAAATCTTTACGCCATGCCGCATCAGGTTACAAATCAGTTCGTGCAGAATGGCGTGTCCGGTTTTGTCGGCAGCGTAGCAGGTGCGGTTGTGGGAATGGCCGCCAAAGGCCCGCTGGGCAATTCGACCATTGGGAAACCGGGAGAACAACACACCCATGTGTTCCAGGTCGATCACGACTTCTGGTGCTTCACGGGTGAGAATTTCTACAGCATCCTGGTCGGCCAGGTAGTCAGATCCTTTGACGGTATCGAAAGCATGAGATTCCCAGGAGTCTGTAGGATCAGCGTTTTGCAGAACGGCAGCAATTCCTCCCTGGGCCGCAACGGAGTGAGAGCGGATGGGGTGGGTTTTGGCAATCAGACCAACGCTCAGATTGGGAGCCAGACGAGCGATTTCGAGGGCGGCACGGGAACCTGCGAGTCCACCCCCAATGATAATGACATCGTGTTCAAGCATAGAGATTAAACGTGGGGAAAAGTTTTCTACCGGGGCAGAGAACAACTGAGGATGGGTTGGCGCTGCGTAATGCCTCATTTCCAGCCCTAGTTAACGCGGCAGCGATCGCCTCATCCATCCTACAAAATTCGCTGTTATTGAGTTTTCATTGCTTAATCTTTAACTGACGACTTGTGCGGTTCGCTGGCTGGACGCATCTGCCGTTACAGACGTAGAGCTTTTGACCGTAGCGGGATCAATCGCCGAGATCTCAATGTGGTTCAGCAACGTCGTGACAAACGCAAACAGAAGAAATGGCAGGGTTAGTACCAGAATCAGACCGACTGTCGCCAGGGCAAATACAGGACAACTTGCCCCCATAAAACCCATTGAGGCCGCCAGACTGACGAAAATCACGATCAGCCAAACAATAATTTGACCGGCCTCTAGAAGTTTGCTAGTACGACAGGCTGTAAATCTATAAGGTATAAGGTAAAGCTGGAAGGAAACGTTTGGGGATTTCTAAATCTTTTTGAAATGTTCGCAATACAGCTTTACAACTAGCGTCTCATCTGTTGCTCTAGTTCAACATTTCCCCAGTGGAAGTAAAGGGTTTCTGTAACACATCTTTCAGTTTGAGCTTTTCATTTTGAATGGGTTCTCGCTCCCGTGCATCTCACCTGAGAACGATTATGGCTATTCTTCCACCGTTTCTACTTATTTTGGATACCAGTGCCTTACTTGCTGGAGAAACCCAGCAGTGGCAGGAGATCACTCGCCTGGGAGAGTGTTTTGTGCCAGAGGCTGGTCTGGAGGCAATACAAATGTTGTGCGATCGCGCCAGTGAACCAGAGATCGAAAGTAAAGCCAGAGAGTTCATGCGCTTCTTTAAAGCCAGTGGGTGGCAGACGACTAACGCGATCGCCGAGCATCCCTCTTTGCAGCCCGCCGCAGGTCATGCCTTAAGCCAACGAGCACGACTGGCTCTGGAGGTACTACAAAATGCTTACGGACTGGCCCATCGGCGTTCAGAGAGTCTGGTGATCCTGGTGGCGAATGATCACCCCCTGCTGCAACGGCTTTTGGGATTGAACCGGTCTAACCTGTGTGGTATTCCTCTGACTGCTCTGGTGCAATGGAGCCGCACTCAACGCCGACCGGCTACCGTCAACCATCACCTGCAATTGATGCGGTCTACAACCCCAGTTACCAGTGAAGTCGCCCAGTCCCAGGAAGTCTCTGCCCCTCATTCACTGCCGCCAAAACAGAGCGCCAGTCGCCAAACGGCTGCCCGTCAGATTTCAGCTCACCAACGATCGGCCAGTCCTCCTCCTGCTTCTGCTCCCGTGCGATCGCCTATTTCTCGTCCCAGCGCCAGGACTTCCTCGCCTCCCCGTCGAATCCGCCGTTCTTTCCGGTTTTCCAGTTTTCTGGCCAATCTGATTACCCTAGCTGTTCTGGCGATCGGGGGAGGTGCCCTCTGGCGATTCATTCATCCCGCCAGTTTCAACCAATTCTGGCAACAGTTGCCGTTTGTTGGACGATGAAAATATGGCATCAGGGGCAGAACATAGGGACAGAGGTTCAAGAGGATGATGTTTATGCAGTGTGATCAGATCAAACCTGGTTTAGTCAAAAACTTACAGAAGTTGCATCAGAGTTCCAAATATATGGCTCCAGCGCTGGCTTTAGCAGCAGTGCTGTCTCTGGGTATGGGCATGGGTTCGGGAAAACCCGCGATCGCTTTATCCTTCATGGCAAACCAGCCTGGCTTTGTGATCAGTGCCGCACCTGCTCAAACTGTCCAACCGCCCCCAACGCTGATCAGCACCCTGCGGCGATCGCTCAGCAAGCAAACTGGCATTCCCGCTAAAGCATTACAAGTCGTGGAAAGTTCCCCAAAAACCTGGCCAAATGGTTGCCTGGGGTTGGCCAGACCCGATGAAATGTGTACCCAGGTAATGATCCCAGGTTGGCGGGTGGTGTTCTCTCATGGCTCCCAACGATGGATCTACCGGACAGACGCAACGGGAAAAACCCATCGTTTGGAGTAACTACTCAGCCACTCCCGGATCATTGCGGGGAAGCTTTTCTACGTAGGCTGCCAGCTTGTAGCGAATCTCACGGAAATAGCCCACCTTTCTTGTGTAGATTCTTCGCAAAGACTTGATTAAATTTCAGTCAAACTACGGTTTTCCAATCGAGTTATGCTATTTATTGAAAAGGGTTGTAATACATCGTTCGTTATTTATAAACAGCTTGTATTCCTATGACAGGGTGTGGGTGGGAAATTTCGTGTTTTCACTGTAAATTTCAACCTCCCCTTGCATTTCTTGGAGATTAAGCAAAAAGAATATGAAGACTTCCTCTAACCATCCCCATATCCACCCAGTGGAGTCGGGCACGCGATCGCCACACTCCCACCCTGCGCAAGACATCAATTCGTCAGAAGCGGGATTCTATTACTTTGCCTATGGCTCTTGTATGTGCCCGGTTGATTTGAAGCGAACATTAGGTGAAAGTACTCATCCCTACGTGATTGGTCACGCCACACTCAAAGGCTACCGATTGGGCTTCTACCGTCAATCTCCTCGGCGAAAATGTGGTGTTCTGGATGTGGTAAAAGATACTAACTCCAAAGTTGAGGGAGTCTTGTATTATTTACCCTGGCGGTTAAGCGATCGTCTGGATGAACGGGAAGAAGTCCCCCACGGCTATTGCCATGAAACGATCGAAGTGCATTGCCAAAACAAAATTTATAGCAATGTTCGCACCTATGTGGTGGTGAATAAGCTGAAAGAAGAATTAGCGCCGAATGACTGGTATTTCAGTGTGGTCATGCGGGGCGCTGTTACTTGCGGTTTACCAGAACAGTATTGTTGGCAACTCTTTAACCACATGCACCAACTCCAACAGCAGCAGTGGGTTTCTCCCTTGCGCTCTGCTTAGCTATGCATGAAGTTTGCTATCAGATATCTGGATTGGCTATGAAGGAGGAGGTATTCATTTACCACTGTCCGATCGCGGAGTGATGCGAGATGAAACGAGGGGCGGCAATGGTGATGCGATGGTGGAAACGATCGCCCATCTTCCTGAAAACGTTACTCATAGGATTTGCACTACTGCTCAGTGTGCGATCGCTACCTTATTTAACTCCGATTCGATCGTCTGACCTGATGCAAAAGCAGCAAGCGGTAGAATTTGTCGATCGTAATGGCCTGCCCCTAGGAACGATTCTTAGTCGCGATCAAAACCATGCTATTGCCGTCCCTTTGGCTCAGGTGTCACCGCATTTCCTCCAAGCGATCGTCGCAGCGGAGGACAAGCGGTTTTACCAGCATGGGGCGCTGGATGAGCGGGCGATCGGGCGTGCTCTATTAGAAGCAGTTCAGGCACGTCAAATTGTCAGTGGAGCTTCAACAATCACCATGCAACTGGCTCGCATGATTGATCCGGTGCCTTTCGGTGTGCTTGGCAAACTCCGGGAAATCTGGACATCCTGGCGACTATTTGCAGGTATGAGTCGGGATGAGGTGTTGCAAGCTTATGTGAATCGGTTGCCAATGGGTAGCAATATTTATGGCATAGAAGCGGCTGCTCGCACTTACTTTGGCATTCCGGCCAGTGACCTAACTCTGGCTCAGGCGAGTTTGCTCGCTGGCATTCCCAATGATCCAAATAATTTGCAACCTTACGATCGCCTAATTCCCCTCAAACGTCGCCAAACCTATGTGTTGAATCGGATGGTGGAGGATGGTTATATCACTCGTGCAGAGGGCGATCGGGCCTATGCGGAAGAAGTAGCCTTGCAACCAAGAACACAGGGAATTATCGCCGCTCCTCACTTTCAGTTTTGGTTGGCGCAACATTTACCAGAGAATCATCTGGCTCAGGTGCAAACGACCCTCGATCGCCCCCTGCAACAGTTTGTTGAAACTCAAGTCCAGCAGGTTATTCAAAGTTTGTCATCGCATAACGTGCATCATGCTGCCGCCTTAGTTGTGGAAAATCAAACCGGAGCGGTACTGGCCTATGTGGGTTCACCAGACTACTTCGCGGCAGCACAAATGGGACGCAATGATGGTGTGCAAGCCTTACGGCAACCCGGTTCTACCCTGAAGCCCTTTGTCTATGAACTGGCTCTAGAACAACGAGTGATTCGTCCCAATGCGATTCTGGCTGATGTCCCAACCCGCTACGCTATTCCCGGTGCCCGCCTTTATAGCCCTTCCGATTACAGCGAAACTTTTCAAGGACCAGTCCGAGTTCGTTATGCCTTAGCTAATTCTCTAAATATCCCCGCTGTTCGCACCCTGGAGAAAGTTGGCGTGAAAGCCTTTCTGGAACGGTTACACCAACTGGGCTTTACGCACCTGACTGAACCCCCTGAACATTATGGTTTAGGACTGGCCCTCGGTAGTGGAGAAGTGAGCCTGTGGGAATTAGCACGGGCTTATCTAGCGATCGCACGGCAGGGTGAACTTGTTGAATTAAAAAGTATCAGCTCTGAATCGAACAACTCTTTAATTCAAAATTCCAAATTCCAAATTCAAAATTCCTCTTCCTGGCAACTGATCACCGATATGCTCGCCGATCCCCATGCGCGGGCCAAAGCGTTTGGAGTAAATTCCTTACTGGCTTTACCGTTTCCAGCCGCCGTGAAAACGGGTACCTCCTCCGATTACCGGGATACCTGGACAGTTGGATTCACAAGGGATTACACCGTTGCGGTATGGGTCGGCAACTTTGACAGCACTCCCATGCAAAAGGTGTCCGGGGTAACGGGGGCGGCTCCGTTGTGGAATCGGATCATGCTACATCTGCATGAAAACCAGGAACCGGAGAATTTTCCTCCCCCTGAAGGACTGGTTCAACGGCCGATCTGTGCTTTGTCGGGTGCCCGACCCACTCCGGCCTGTCCTTCTGTGGTGCAGGAGTATTTGTTTCCTGAAGACCTGGCTGCCTACGAACAACAACCCGATCCCTTTTATCAGGTGGCTACAGATCAGCATGGTCGATCGCACTACCAACTACACCTGCCTGCTGAATATAACGAATGGTTGGCGATGCAATCTTCCACAGAAGTCGTTAGTCCGATTTCGACGGGCGATCGCCTGAAGATCATCACTCCCCAAAACGGCGACTTTTTTGTCATCGGCAAGACATCAGGAGAGCAAGGTGCAGCGGCTCAACGATTGCAATTCAAAGTCACCAACTCTTCCAGTAAACCTGTTGAATGGCGGCTCAATGGTCAGTTGCTGGCGACTCAAACTGCCAACTCCTGGTTCTGGACTCCCCAACCAGGAACCTGGACGTTGCAGGTGAGCAGCGCGGGCAAAACTGATCGGATCAGCTTTGAAGTGCAACTTGTAGAGGCCAAACCCACCCGTCAGGGATTTTCCTTTAGTGTCGATTCGTTCACTCAAACCGCGCCAGGTGGTGCAGGAGGTTTCTACCCCCTCCAGGAAGAGTCAATCCAAGGGTGGTCAAAAAGCCCAAGTCAAGGTTTCCGGCAAAGAAGTGGCATCATCTCAATCAGGAAACCCAACGACCGCCACTGATTTTTGCGATTCCCAACTTTGCTTAAAGCTTAACCGAGAACCATCGGGTTAAAAGCCTAGGTCATCGTCCCATACATTAGTCAGTCCAGCCGGAATGACCGATCGCTCTAGCCCTATCTTTTGGCTTTCCCGCTGGGTTTGCATTTCCACTGAAATCGCCTCTATACGAATATCCAGACTGCCTTGAGGAGCGGTAATCTCCAAATTGGTTTCTAGCTGATCAAAGCCATTGGGAGAAAAGTCCATCAGCCAACGAGGGCCATCCAACAGGGTGCGGGTCTGGCGATCGCTCACCCATAACTTGACGGCAATTCGCGGCCCAATATCAGGCAGTTTGACCCGCAGTTGAATGGGGGAATCTGCAATAATTTGGTCGGTCAAAATTTCCACCACAGGAGTTGGTACTGGGGTGTCTTCCGGCAAGGCGAGCCATTGATTCTGAGGCACCTCAGAGTTGAGATTTAGGCGGCGACGGGGCGATCGAGGAACTTCAGCTCGCCAGGACAAATCATCCTCCACCACAATTTCTTTAGCCATTGCCCCGGTTTCCAGGAACACAGGAGACGAAGTTGCAACTCGGCTTGTCTCCGGAGACACAGTGCTTCCTGTAGAGGCATGGGCCAAGGATTGTTTGAGCGAAACTGTCAGGGCAGGATCCTCTGCTAACTGGATTAAGCGATGCAAAAACCGCTCCTGTAACTTTAAGGATTGAAATTCTAACCGGATTGGCGAAGCGGCATCCTCATCCGGGGGGGATGAGGGCAGCACACGGGACAGTTCTGGGCAAGTTCCAGGCTGAACAGCCGATTCCCTGGCTTCAGGAGGGCAAGACTGGGGCACGTTGGCTGCGGATGCTTGGGCTGCAGAGGCGATCAGTGGACTTTCTAAGTCAGCGGCTTCTAGAGATCCTGCGGCTTCCAGAGGGGGTTGCTCCAGAGTAGTAGTTTCCAGAGCAACAGTCTGACTGGACTCTTGTAAACTCGCCCCCTGAAAGACTGAGCCCTCTTCAATGGGTGCGGCAACTGCTGAGGAAAATAAATCCTCAAGTGAGGCATCACCTGGGGGAGAGGCAGCCGGAACTCCAGCAGGGGAACGGTCAAAAACAGGCAGCTCCAGATGTTTTTTGCCGATCGCTCGCTCAGGGGCAGGATAAAGTTGAGGCGGTAAAATTTGTTTCAAAGCGGCTGGCGCAGTATTGCCAGGGATAAAAGGACGAACCGCAGACTGAGAGCTTCCTGCCTGAACAGGTTGGTTGACCGTCTGCACTGGCGGATGTTCCTCTGGGGCAGAGGCAAAGGTCGTCAGATTGAGAAATGAAAGATCTAGTGGAGATTTCAGTTTCTCCTGCCGCAACTTTAGGGAAAATTGCACCGCTAAATCTGCCAACTCGGCTCCACGAGAGCCATCTTCCAGCATCGCCCGATTCAGCGCTGCATTCACTTTTTTCAATTCTTCGACCAAATTCTCTGGATCAACCGTGACCGTAAAGGGCATCACCTGCAGCGCAATCAATGCTTCATCCTGATTCGGCTGAGAGCCATATAAAACAACTTCTCCAAGCAGCAAGAAGGTAGCCAGGGTATGGGGTAGAGATACAGAAAATTTGAAGTTCAGGGGCGGTACACCACCGGGAAAAGCTTGCTGCTCCCGCATCAGAATGGTTGAGCTTTGTGGATCTCGTAGACATAGATGCAGTTCTCTGGCAACAACCCCCTCTAAGGAAGATGAAGAACCAATTTCTGAGGTCGTTGTGGAAAGGACATCCTCGCCCGAAGTAGGAGTTCGTAGCCAGTGAGCGGGAATTTCTGTCTCCAGTTGGGCCAGGTCGTCTACTACAATCTGTCCGGCCAGGGTAAAGATCTGGCCTCGACTCGCGGTTAGCGCCGTCCGCTCGAGTTGCAACCGGAGGGTGGAAACATTCAGAGCCGGCACAGCCTCTTCCATTTCCGCAGACGCACTGTCTCCTGAGTCAGATATCGCGGGTAGGGCAGACAGTGGCTCAGATTCAGGGCTGGCGATCGCACCCGTAGTTGCTCCAGATTCCCAATGAAACTCCCGGAATGCCTCGTCAACCACCTGATGCGATAACTGGTCGTCAGTCATTGCCAGCAGCCGCTCCATGGACAGACCCTTAGATTGCGCCACTTCGACCACTGGCGAGGCTGTGGGTTGAGGGGAGGCTTCCTCTATGGCCTCAACCGGTGTCTCACTTGAAGATTTTGCTGAAGTTGGAAGATCTGAATGATCTGTTGCAGATGGTATGGCCCAGTCATCCGGCTCCCCTTCGGCAACAGGGGCAGCCACACTTAAACAGACCGTATGGTGCAAAGTATCCCCCATCAAGTCAGACATGGGATCGGTGGAAAAACAGGAAATTTCCCAGAGTCCCGCCTTCAGGTAGGTGAAGGGAATCACCACCATTAAGCCATT
This sequence comes from Leptodesmis sp., assembly GCF_052746595.1. NCBI lineage: Bacteria > Bacillati > Cyanobacteriota > Cyanophyceae > Leptolyngbyales > Leptolyngbyaceae > Leptodesmis > Leptodesmis sp. Next base: position 9,679 of record NZ_JBRAGO010000057.1, on the reverse strand, counting down.
GCCATTGGTGCGGCTGGAGCGTTTCTGGATGCGGCGCTTGGGCGGATCTTCTTCCGTCGCTAAATGGCAGATGCGAATTCCGATATCGGTGTTAACCTGGGAGGAACGCGCCACCATACGGTAGCGTCCTTCTAAAATTTCTGCATCTGGGGCATCCAGCGGTAGCCAGGAGCGATCGCCATCTTTTTGCAGGAGAAATTTCCACTCTTCCATAACTTACACTCGACGGAATCTTGCCGCTGATTTCAGGGGATTATCAATCTATATTTAGTGTTCAGGCTGGAACATTATCCAGTCTTAAAGGCATAAGAATACTAGATATAGGCAACAAGTGATAGTTTTTTACAAAAATTTTCGTTTTAAATCGACAAATTTCGGGTAAGCGACGCAACTCAACCCAGCCTCTCACCGCTGGCTAGTTTAACGGTCTGCAGAATTTCCAAAAAAAGCCTGTAACACTGGGGATGTATGGTCAGATCGCCAGATGGCAGAGAGTTGGCGAGTCAGAGGCAGGTTGGCGATCGCCCGATAGACAACCCCGGTGCGCTGAATATTTTGCACATTACTACTGGGTAGAATTGCCACACCCACTCCTGCTGCGACCAGACTGAGGAGAGTGAGCAGCCAGGTGGCTTTGGCATTTTGCATCAGGTTGGGAGTTAAGCCGGCCTGCTGAAACTGCTGCAGTACTTCCTGATAAAAGGGAAATGCTTTAAGAGAGGGCAACAACAGAGATTCTTGAGTCAGTGCTGCCAGGGAAATTGAGGCTTGAGCCGTGAGGGGATGGGCTTCTGGCAGGGCGACGACCAATTCTTCCTGAAACAGAGGCAGGAGTTGAAATTGTGGATTCTGACTGTAGGGAGCGGGAATATGTTCAAATCCGATATCTAAGCGGCGATCGCGTAATTCTTGCAGTTGCTGCTCCATCGTCAGTTCTCGCAGTTCCAGTTCCACCTCCGGGTACTGCTGGCGAAAGGTGCGCAAAATATCCGGTAAAACACTGTTAGAAACAGCGCTGCTAATGCCAATGACTAATTGGCCCAACTCTCCCCGACTAGCCCGTTTAGCTTTAGTGATACCCCGCTCCAGATGCCTTAAGGCCAGTTGCGCCTCAGCCCAAAATACTGTTCCGGCTGCCGTCAATTGCAAAGGGCGATGGCGGCGATCGAACAGTTGCACTTGCAGCGCTTTTTCCAGCGATCGCACCCGTTGACTCAAAGGAGGTTGCTCAATGTGCAGGCGATCGGCAGCCCGGCTGAAGTTATTCTCGGCTTCCACAACCGCCAGAAAATAGCAAATCTGCCTTAATTCCAGGGTGCTGAGCCGCTGCCATTCCATCACTATATCGCTACTGATATTTTGATTGAAATAAATCACTATTGAAAGTATATCTTGGCTTGCTTATGCTGATAGCACTCTCACTCGGCAATCCATCATGGCACCCACAACCTCGCAACACTGGCAATTTTGGATCGATCGCGGTGGCACCTTCACCGATATTGTGGCGCGTAAACCGGATGGCAGCCTGACCGTTCACAAACTCCTTTCTGAGAACCCCGAACGTTACAAAGATGCAGCAATCCAGGGCATTCGGGAACTGCTGGGCCTGTCTGGAGATGATCCCATTCCGGCTGACCAAATTGCCGCCGTCAAAATGGGGACAACAGTGGCCACCAATGCTCTGTTAGAGCGCAAGGGCGATCGTACTTTGTTAGTCACCACTCAGGGATTTCGGGATGTGTTGCGCATTGGGTACCAAAACCGCCCCAACATTTTTGCCCGCCAGATTGTGCTGCCAGAGATGTTGTATGAGCAGGTGATTGAAGTCAACGAACGCTACACCGCTCAGGGAGAAGAACTGATTCCGATTACGGCAGCCGAGACAGCCCGGTTAAGCACGCTCTTACAAGCCGCTTACGACAAGGGAATTCGTTCCTGCGCGATCGCCCTTTTACATGGCTACTGCTATCCCCAGCATGAACAGCAGGTTGCAGAACTTGCCCGCGCGATCGGCTTTCCCCAGATATCCGTCTCCCATCAAGTCAGTCCCCTGATAAAACTCGTCAGTCGGGGCGATACCACCGTCGTCGATGCCTACCTTTCCCCAATTTTACGGCGATATGTGAATCAGGTAGCGGAAGATCTGGGGGGACAGGGATCAGGGATTGGAGATCAGGGATCAGGGATTAGGGATCGGGAATTAGAAGGTGGGAAGCAGGAAATAGAAACCCAACTAACAGCCTCCCCTCAATCCCCAGCCCCTAATTCCCAATTCCCCCGTCTACTCTTCATGCAATCTAACGGTGGCCTCACTGATGCCCAGGCGTTTCAGGGCAAGGACAGCATTCTGTCGGGGCCAGCGGGAGGCATTGTGGGAGCGGTGCAGACAAGTCAGATGGCTGGATTGGAGAAGGTGATCACCTTTGATATGGGGGGGACTTCTACAGACGTGGCCCATTATGCTGGGGAGTATGAACGGGCGTTCGAGACGGAAGTGGCCGGGGTGAGACTGCGAGCACCAATGATGTCGATTCATACCGTGGCGGCAGGCGGCGGGTCAATTTTGTTTTTTGATGGTTCTCGCTATCGGGTGGGGCCAGAATCGGCTGGAGCCAATCCGGGGCCAGCCTGCTACCGTCGTGGTGGGCCACTAGCAGTCACAGATTGCAATGTGATGTTAGGCCGGATTCAGCCAGAATTTTTTCCTCAGGTGTTTGGGTTGGAGGGTAATTTGTCTCTGGATGCAGAGATTGTGCGCCAGAAATTCACGCAATTTGCAGAGGAGATTCAAGCTGCCACTGGAGACGGACGATCGCCGGAACAGGTGGCTGAAGGATTTCTGGCGATCGCAGTGGAAAAAATGGCAAATGCAATCAAAAAGATCTCTGTGCAACGGGGGTACGACATTACCGAGTACACTCTCTGCTGCTTTGGGGGAGCCGGAGGACAACATGCCTGCGCGATCGCCAATTCCCTTGGCATGAGGCAAGTCTTCATTCATCCGTATGCAGGCGTATTGTCGGCTTATGGCATGGGGCTGGCGAATCAAAGTGTGATTCGGGAGCGATCGGTAGAAGCACCCCTGAGCGAGGCTACCCTGCCCCAGTTGCAGCAAACCCTGGCTGATTTGGAAGCCCTGGCCAGAGCCGAACTGCAATCACAGCTCGATGCCGATGCCCAGGTGGAAATCCTGCCTACAGCCCATCTTCGCTACGAAGGCACGGACTCGGCTTTGCTCGTAGACTTTGGCGATATACCCACCATGACTCAACGGTTTGAGCAGGCTCACTTTCAGCGCTACGGCTTCATTGCCAGCGACAAAGCCATCGTCGTGGAAGCCCTTTCTCTGGAAGCAGTGGGGCTGTCTGCCCACTTGAATGAACCAGACATCACGCGCCAACGTCATCAACCTTTGGCCGCGATCGCTACCCGTCCCATGTACGTCTCCGGCTCCTGGCAAGACGTGCCTCTCTTCCAGCGAGACGATTTATTGCCCGGAGATGTAATTCCTGGCCCCGCGATCGTCCTGGAAGCCATCGGCACCAATGTGATTGAACCTGGATGGCAGGCGGAGTTAACGCAGAAAGGGCATTTGATGGTGAAGAAAGTAGGCGATCAGGAATTAGGGATCAGGGATCGGGGATTAGGGATTAGGGATCCGCAGGAAGCGTCATTAGCCATCGGTCATTCGTCATTGGAACACCAGAGACAAAGAACAAAGAACGAAGGACAATCCAAAATCCAAAATTCAGTATCTCCCTCTCTCCCTCTCTCCCCCTCCCCACCCCCCAATCCCCAATCCCCAATCCCCAATCCCCCTGATCCGGTCTTGCTGGAAATCTTCAATCACCTGTTCATGGCGATCGCCGAGCAGATGGGCTTTACCCTGCAAAACACCAGCTATTCCGTCAATATTAAGGAGCGGTTAGACTTCTCCTGCGCCATTTTTGATCAGCAGGGCCAGTTGGTAGCGAATGCGCCCCACATCCCAGTTCATTTGGGGTCAATGGGCGAAAGTGTGCAATCCCTGATTCGCGATCGCGGTTCGTCTCTCAAACCGGGTGACGTCTATGTGTCGAACAATCCGTATAACGGGGGCACTCATTTGCCCGATGTCACGGTGATTACACCAGTCTTTGCGGAGGAAAGGCAGAAGTCAGAATGCAGAGGGCAGCAAGATGGGGGAGATGGGGGAGATGAAGAAGCAATTTATAATTCAAAATTCATAATTCATAATTCTCCCCTCTTCTATGTCGCTTCCCGTGGTCATCATGCCGACATTGGGGGAATCACGCCCGGTTCAATGCCACCGAATAGTGTGAGTATTGACCAGGAAGGGATTTTGATTGACAACTTTCAACTTGTCGAAGCAGGACGGTTTCGGGAAGCAGAATTATTGGAACTGCTGACTTCCGGTGCCTATCCCGTTCGCAATCCGGTGCAGAACTTAGCAGATTTAAAAGCGCAGGTGGCAGCTAACGCGAAAGGGATTCAGGAACTGCAGGCGATGGTACGGCACTTTGGGTTGGAAACAGTCCAGGCTTATATGCAGCATGTTCAAGATAATGCGGAAGCCTCGGTGCGGCGGGTGATTGATGCCCTACATGATGGTGCTTTCACCTATCAGATGGATGATGGCTGTCAGATTCAGGTACAGATTGCCATCGATCGCGCTACTCGCAGCGCTACCATTGACTTTACGGGTACCTCTCCGCAACAGCCGAATAACTTTAATGCTCCCTTAGCGGTCTGCAAAGCGGCTGTACTGTATGTCTTCCGCACCCTGGTCAACGATGACATCCCCCTGAATGCAGGATGTTTAAAACCGTTAACCATCCACGTTCCTGCAGGCTGTCTGCTTAATCCCCAACCACCTGCCGCTGTGGTGGCCGGAAATGTCGAAACTTCTCAAACAGTGACAGATGCGCTGTATGGGGCATTAGGCGCAATGGCTGCGTCTCAGGGCACCATGAACAATTTCACCTTTGGCAACCAGCGCTACCAGTATTACGAAACCATCTGTGGCGGTTCTGGAGCTGGCCCCACCTTCGCTGGTACGGATGCCGTTCATACCCACATGACCAACTCCCGCCTCACCGATCCAGAAGTTTTAGAATGGCGATTTCCCGTCCTGTTGGAAACTTTCTCGATTCGTCCTGACAGTGGAGGATCAGGAACCTATCCCGGTGGCAACGGGGTGATTCGCCGGGTTCGCTTTCGGGAACCGATGACGGCTGCAATTCTCTCTGGTCATCGCCTCGTTCCCCCCTTCGGGTTGCAGGGGGGCAGTCCCGGTAGAACAGGCTGCAATCGGGTAGAACGGGCAGATGGCAGGGTGGAAAATTTGGGCAGCAAAGCAGAGGTTGACATGCAGGCAGGAGATGTGTTTGTGATTGAAACACCGGGAGGCGGAGGGTTTGGAGGGGGAAAGTGAAGCTCTGAACACCCCCTCCACCCCTTTTCCTGCTCTATTCCTCTTAAAGGCGTGGATAATGAATGCTCAAGTCCTGTTTTAAAAACCGTCCATGTCGTTGTCTGCTGCACTACGGGTTAGAGGTATTCTGCTAGGAAAAATGACTGGGATGTGGATTGCGGCTAATGCTGGCTTAACGGCGATCGCGGCTCCTCCATCCCTGTTTCTGAATCCTGCTACCATACCCTTTACATCAGGTCGGTTACAGCTTTTCAACTTGCCTCACCAGGATGTCTGGCTCCAGGTGAATAGCTTCAATGCGATGAGTCGCGCCACTCCTGTGACTTTATGGGCTACCTACTATTCCATTCATCGTGCTCAAGCCGTGGCCAATGGGCAGCCGCTACTGGATCTCAGGGGACAACCGCTAGGGCCACGGCTGTCTCGTGAGGACTGGTGCCATGCCGCGTTGGAAGGAACGGTACAGATTATGGAATTCGGAGGCCGAACCTCTGTCTATAACTTTGCGGGTCGGGGCAACACGCCGCAGACAGACTGTTCCCCGTTTTTCAGTAGTCTTTCCAGTTCTACGCTGGAGCGGGTAAATCGGGTCAGGTTTGCTCTCGCCAAAAACTCCTATGGTCAGGGGACGGATGGGTATCGCCTGGTGCCTTACCGGACGATCGCCGTCGATCGCACTCAGATTCCCATTGGTTCCGTTATCTACATTCCAGAAGCACGGGGAAAAATTGTTACGTTGCCGTCCGGAGATCGGGTGTTCCATGATGGGTTCTTCTTCGCTGCTGACGTGGGGAGTGGGATTAAGGGCAATCACATCGATATTTTCATTGGCACTTCCATGAAAAATCCCTTTCCTTTCATCACCAGTCGTTCTACGGGTACCTTCCGTGCTTTCCTGATTCAGGATGCTGATATTAGGCAGGCGCTGTTTGCCTTGCATCGGAGTGGAAGGTAGAAGCAGGGGGAGAGCGACAGGTTAATCGTCGCCTGATCGCTCCAGTTCGTTAAAATAGGGCTTCAGGCTCTGGGGGATCGATCGCGGAATGGGAAACGCCTCTCGGGGTTGAGCGCAGGTTGCTGATAGTTGAGAGTGAAGGGTTATGGAATTTGCTGATCGTTTGGGGCCTCTTCGATCGAATGTGTTCGCGGATATGGATCAGGCGAAAGCTAGAGCCAGAGCGCTGGGTCGGGAGTTAATTGATCTTTCGCTAGGATCCTCAGATTTGCCTGCCCAGCCTCATGTCCTAGAAGCGATCGCTCAATCGCTCTCCGATCCTCAGACACACGGCTACCTGTTGTTTCACGGCACCCGTCCTTTCCGGGAAGCCGCCGCCACCTGGTATCAGCAAAAGTTTGGGATAGCGGTTGACCCAGAAACTGAAGTTCTACCCCTGATTGGTTCTCAGGAAGGCACTGCCCATTTACCCCTGGCCATCCTGAATCCGGGTGATTTTGCGCTGCTGCTCGATCCGGGTTATCCCTCCCATGCTGGCGGCGTTTATCTGGCGAGTGGCCAAATCTATGCTATGCCCCTACTAGCGGAAAATAATTTCCTCCCTGTATTCGCAGAGATTCCGACTCCCGTACTGGCTCAGGCCAAAATGATGGTCTTGAGTTATCCCCATAACCCCACCACCGCGATCGCCCCTCTTTCCTTCTTTCAGGACGCCGTCGCCTTCTGCCAGCAACACAACCTCGTCCTCGTCCACGACTTCCCCTACGTCGATCTCATCTTCCCCACACCCCACACCCTACACCCTACATCGCCTTCCTCCCTGGCTCCCTCCATCCTGCAGGCCGACCCCGACAAAACCGTTTCCATTGAATTCTTCACCCTGTCCAAGTCTTACAACATGGGCGGTTTCCGAGTGGGATACGCGATCGGCAATCGTGAGTTAATTCGGGCGTTACGGCAGGTCAAAGCAGCGATTGACTTTAATCAGTATCGCGGCATTTTGAATGGGGCGATCGCCGCCCTGACTGGCCCCCAGGATGGCGTGCAAGCATCTGTAGAAATCTTTCGTCAGCGTCGAGATACATTTGTCAATGCCCTGCACCGGATCGGTTGGCAAGTTCCCTGGCCAGAAGCTACGATGTACGTCTGGGCAAGGCTTCCCGAACCCTGGGTCAAGGACTCCATCAAGTTTTGTGTGCAACTGGTTGAGGCGACCGGAGTTGCGGTATCACCCGGAGCCGGATTTGGTAAATCTGGGGAAGGCTATGTCCGGTTTGCCCTGGTCCACAATCCGGCAATTTTGGAAACTGCCGTGGAACGAATTCACCAGTTTCTAGAAACCAATCGATAACGATTTTGGCTGGTAGAGACGTTCCGGCGGAACGTCTCTACGGAATACATTCATTACCTAGTCCCCTTTATCGGGTGAAAGCCCTGGGAGTCCAGCACGAAACTCACCCGTATAGCGCTTACCATTGGCATAAACCAGGGTTCCCCGACCTTCTGGCCGTCCGTTGCGTAACTCTCCGGTGTAACTTCTAAAAGGACTGCCACTGGGGTAGGTGCAGGTGCCTCGACCGTCTAGATCATTGTTGTAAAATACGCCACTACACCGCATACCATTGGCATGGGTCACCACTCCATTACCATTAATGGTTCCTAAATAAAACTTTCCAGTATAGGCGTAGGCATACTTGCCATTTTTCAGAAAGGTGAAAATGCCTAGGCCATGCGGTTGTCCTCCGCCAAATTGTCCTTCGTATTTATTGCCATTAGCGTAGGTATAAGTTCCCTGACCGTGAAATTCACCGTTCCGGAAGCTCCCCTCGTAGCGCTCATTATTGGCGACTAAAAACATCCCTCGACCGTTGGGGCGACCGTTGCGAACTTGTCCCTGATAGCGATCGCCATTCCTATACACGATCGTTCCATTGCCAGTAAACGTGCCGTTTCGGACATCTCCCCGGTAATAATCATAGGGCGTGCCAGATTCTACTTCGCCCTGATCGCCTCGCTGGACACAGATACCATTGCCATTATTGCCCTGAAATCGTCCCTCGCATTGCCAGCCTCCGGCTAATTGCAGAAATCCATATCGTGCACGGGCTGGTAAGTGGGTACCGAAGCTAAGAACTGTACCCATCAAGGTGAGCGTCAACCCACTCATGAGGTATTGAACTTGCTTAACTGAGCAACCCTTCATAGTAGTCTCCACAGGGCAATGCCTACTTTTTGAATGTCTACTTTTAGGACAATACAGAATCGGACGATGCAGACGGGTAGTAAAACCGTGTCTGAGATTAACTGTAGTTTCTTTTCAGGAAAACTCCAGTATTTTGGCCAGACTTCCATTCAATTATACGTTTAATTTTATACGTTTAATTAAATAAATGCAGCATTTTCTTGCGGGCGAAATTCAAGATTAATTGTTCAGCAACTGGCATCCGGAACAGCCTAATTTGCCGGCATCAGTTGTTGTTCGATCGCGGCCAAGTGTTACAGGGAATTTCCCTGTATTCTGCCCTTAAAAAGTGGGAAAGCCAGGATCAAATTTGAGGAGTTTCAACAGAATAAACCTAATAGAGTTATCTTGGAATTAAAGTCTTTTGAGAGGGGGTATTTGTCATGCGTCGGCCTAAGCTGGTGGCATTTATTGGGGTGATAACGGTAGCGATCGCGGGATGCGCCTCAGATGAAACCCCACCTGTAGCCACATCACCCGCCGTTAGTCCTAGCCCTGCTGTCAGTTCCCAACCCGCCCCATCGCCTACAAAGCCTGCCACTGCCCAACCTTTAGTTACCCAGAAGCCACCTGCTCCTGCTATTCCAGGGTTAATTCAACCAACCAATTCTCAGGAACGGGCACGGCAAGTTCAGACTGAGATCAAAAACCAACCTCGCGATCCCTTTGCCGGACTGCTACCGAATGTGCCGATCGCACCTGCTGCATCTCCTCAACCTGTACCATCCGCACCCGGATTACCTGGTCCTCAGCCAGGAACTCAACCGGCTGGGGGGATGGGGAGTCCAGCACCGAATCCACCTGGAACTCGTCCTTCACCGGACCGGGGTACAACAACGGCTCGAGGTAATACGGGTGGCTCCACGATCCAGCCCAAAGTCAGCGTTGCTTCTCCATCAATTCCCAAAGCTCAGGACACTCCCCTAGGATTCAACATTCCCCCAATTCTCCCAATTCCCCCAAAAGTCAGCGTTGCGTCTCCATCAATTCCCAAAGCTCAGGACGCTCCCCGAGGATTCAACATTCGCCCCACGCTCGCAAGTCCGCC
>NZ_JBRAGO010000056.1:0-30737 GCF_052746595.1 Leptodesmis sp. | reverse complement strand
TGTCAGTATTTGCAAAAGCCTCGCCACCGCATCCCCAACTACGATTATTGGCAAGATAAAGCCTGGAAAGCCCCTAGGGAAATGACCTTACCAGCCCTGCTCAGATTGCTGTAATACGTAAGTGGCCACGTCTTCAACTTGAGCAGGATTCAGACGGCTTCTGAAAGAGGGCATGGCATTCTTTCCCTTGGTGACCTGAGTCATAATTGCCTCCAGAGAATTCATGCCGTACTTCTCCAGGGCTTCCTTCTTCAAAGTCTTACTAGGAATGATGACGTTATTTCCCCCAAGATGACAAGCTGAACAATTGGCATTAAAGATTTTCGCACCATTTGCGACATTCGCAGCTTGAGTCGGCGAGGTCATTGGCAAGAGCAGAAACGCGATCGCAACACAGATAATGAGCAGCTTTTTCAAAGGGGATGCTCCTCTGACGGAGGACGTTTGAGTGGTCTAAGCCTCGAGGACTAGCCTGCAACAGTCAACTTACCAACCATACCAGCGCCCCGGTGAGGTTCGCAGTAGTAGGTGTAGTCACCAGCAGGAGCATCTTTAGGAATGGTTACTTCGATCGTGTCTCCAGGAGCCATTTCCAGCTTTTTATGGGACATAGATTTGGCAAGCGCTTTGTCTCCACCGGGAATGGTTGCTTCATCAAACACAACGTTGTGAGGAGGTACTTTGTTAACCACAAAGTTCACTGTATCATCAGGCTTGACGGTCAGTTTGGCAGGTTCAAAGACCAACATACCATTATCGGCTCCCATTTTCACAGTGTAAGAGGCCGCGGCTGCGGGATCAGCGGAGAAAAAGAAGCTACCCATAACGAGCAGCACGGCAGCAAAGGCTAAACAAACACGTTTTGCAATTGAAGTCATTGATTTCATAACCTTGCTTGACAATCTACAGCAGACGTACACGTCTTAAATTCTAAAGCAATTGTGAGGCCGAAAGTTCAACCCGTCGGAATTTATCCACCCTCAAACGTTTCGGTGCCCCAACCTGGAGCTTTCTCGGCGGCTCGCAGGATAAACGCCGCGATCGCTTCCACGTCTGGAGTCGCTAACCATGACTCTGGGACTTTGCGGCACCAGAAGGATTCTTCACTGCCATCATAGGTCATGGGATGACGCAGGTAAGCCACCAGGCCCTGAATTGTATCCCGGCGCGGAGTGGCTCCGGCCAGTGCCGTAAGGGAGAGAGGAACCGTTGGATCGGGGAGTGTATTACCCCCAACATGACAGTTCAAACAGTTTTTTTCAAAAAGTGATTTCCCGGAAGAAATTTCTGCTGCAGAAAATAAGCGAGTACTTCCCTGCTCATCAACTACCAGAGGAATCGGTTCGGTAACTTTTAAGTAGCGCGTGACGTAGGGGTCTACTACTGCTTGAGCAGGTAAGCTAACCAGTACCATTGGCAAGAAAATTGCCGCTATCCAGGCTAGCAAGGGAAGCCAGAATTTTTGGTGTAGCATTAGTGACCCCTAGCACGACAACAATTGGGATGAATCTAAGTCAGGTGAATCTGGGTTAGTAGTAAATCTTACCACCGCCCCACTTTTCACCCACGACTTTGGGTTGCAGCAAGATGTGACCCGCAATCGCCACCAGGTCATCTTCTGTCAGGTTCCGCATTTCGGGGAAAGTATCCTTGCTCTTCAAACTGGGGTGGACTTCTGCGATCGATTCAACCCCGTCATAGCTGGTTGGATTCTTCATGTAATCCACCAGGGCATCCAGGTTATTCCGAGGTGGAGTAGCCAGGGACAGCGCTTCTGGGTCTAACCCAACATTGGGGTCAGTTTTGGTGATTCCACCTACATGGCATTGAGCGCAGGCATATTGGAACAGGCGCTTCCCTTCTTTTACCTGTTTCAGGCTCAATGTAATGGAATCTCCCCGATCGTTGAGAGGAACTGTACGGGTTTCCGCACTCAGTTCAGCCGCCATTGCGTGACCAACGAAGGACTGAAAAGCGAAGAATACAGTGGCTATCACAAGCCAGATGTACCTTTTGAGCATGGTTCTCCTTAATGTGGCTTCAGTATATAAGTGTCAACAGGATATCAGCAGACTCAATATGGCTGGATTTGGCAGTTGGAAAATAGAGCTTTGCAGGAAACCTTTGAACAAACTCCAACAGTAGGCTTGTAAACTAGCGCCAAAACCGTGTGGGAGTGTTTATAGGAAATTCCTGACGATTAGCTGAGGTTGACCGTTAAAAAAGGTTGTTTTTCTCTGCCCCTTTTGTGATACAGAATCTGCAAAACCCACGGTATGATTTGCTATCCGACTAAATTGAGCCATTCTGATACAAATATCATGCCACTGAGTGCAACCTTTCCCAAGCCTTACTATAGATTCCCTCTGATTGCCCACACGATCGTCTAACAGCAAGGATAAGTAACATGAAGCTCTGTACAATACGGCCGACGATCGCTAGTCAGGAGTAGTGACACTGAGCGGACGAATCTCCGCTAACTGCGGTGGTAAGTGAGTGGCGGCCACGGGTTGATGTAAACGAATTAAGCGGGCCAGGGTGGGCTTAAGCTGGGTACGGGGGACAATCACATCCACAAAGCCGTGTTGCAGCAGATACTCAGCAGTCTGAAAATTCTCCGGCAACTTTTCTCGCAGGGTTTGTTCCACCACTCGTCGTCCGGCAAAGCCGATCGTGGCTTTTGGTTCCGCCAGAATAATATCCCCCAGCATAGCAAAACTGGCTGTGACTCCGCCGGTAGTCGGGTGGGTCAACACCGGAATATAGAGCAACCGGGCATCTCGTAAGCGCTGGAGGGCACCCGAAATTTTGGCCATCTGCATCAGGCTCAGCATACCTTCCTGCATTCTGGCTCCTCCAGAGGCACAGACAATCACGACAGGGAGTCGCTCACGGGTTGCGCGTTCAATCAAGCGGGTGAGTTTTTCCCCCACGACCGATCCCATACTGCCGCCCATAAACCGAAAGTCCATCACTCCCAGAGCGATCGGCAACCCATCTAAGCGGCCCACCCCGGTTTGGACGGCATCCAACAAACTGGTTTTTTCTTGCATCTCCCGCAGGCGATCGCTGTAGGGTTTACGATCCCGAAACTTGAGTGGGTCGGTGGCCTGTAAGTCGATATCAATGGCCATCCAGGTATTGGGGTCAATTAACTGACGGATTCGTTCGTCACTATGAACCCGCGTATGATGATTACACTCCGGACAGACCATTTGATTGGCCTGTAAATCTTTGGCATAAGTGAGGACTCCACACGCTTCACACTTTACCCATAGCCCATCCGCAATCTCACGTTCCTGATGCTCACGACTAATTGGGCCGGATTTCCGCCGATTTGCAAACCAATCAAATAAAGACATGGACGCGCAGACCCTCACTAACTAACCTGATGGATTGCTTTTAGTTGACTTTGCAGGGCACCAACAACTTTGAGTGCCAGCCAAAGATTATCCAAACGAACTATTGCAATGTTTTATCGCGGAATGATTATACCAATTCAGCCTTTCACTCTTAGGAGACTCTGTGATTGTTTTACAAGTTCAGGTAAATTCCTTAACTGTCTGAAAAGACTCGGTGAAGTCTCCAGCACTCTAGTCACGACCTCTGCCGGATGGGAACTCTAGGATGAGCCGAGGTACAGTTAGCAGCTATGAAATCATTGATCAATATCTTCTCTGAACTAATTGAGTCTAATTTTTACCTGGAAAGCCACTCATCGTAGATCACTCTAGTACAAAACCGATTGCGACTCTGGTTGGCTCTTCTTGTTATCGAGCTGTATCAGATGATGCCTTGAAAGATGAGGATAATGCAGGGTGGCTAGTGGAATTAGATGGGACAACTCGCAGTGAATGGATTGAGCGTATTATTTGGATTCGGCTGATTGATCGCCTGGCAGAACAGGAATTGCTTTACCCTGAAGAACCCCAATTTCAGAAGTTTTTGGGGGAATGGAATTATTTACTAAGTACTGGTGCTTTGCCTGCCGAGTGTACTTTAATCGGTTTGGAGTTGGTCGAGCAGAAATACTTCAGCAAACGGCTTACCAAAATCCTGGCTACCACAAAATGATGACATTTTGGTTGAAGGATTACCTGCCTCAGTTGCGTCATCAAGCCTACCAGTTGCTGAATGCGAACTCACTGCATCCGTCCTGGCGAATTCTTAGGGATTGGTCAGTTTATCGCTACCGTCGGATTGAATTGACTTTTCGGCACTGTCAGTTTGATTATGTTCAGTTTCCAGAAGTCTATTGGCAGCAGGTACAGGCTGATCTGCCAATGCTGTTGGCTCAGGTGCGATCGCAAAATGCGGTGAGCCACCATCCAGTTGGCTTCTCTTCTAGCATCAGTACTTTGTATAGTCAGTTGCGAGGATGGAATCAACGCCTGAGTTTTCCATCCGTCTCTCCTCAGTTAGCCATGCTGTCTGCGGCTTAGAGCCAGGATTGCCCAGCGTGTCAGTTCACAACCTGCGAGAGGCAACAGTAGAAAAAACGAGTCATCCTTGCGGTAGGCTGAATTTTGTGGCGCAGGGATGGCTTTTTTAGCGACTCGTCTTGGCTTATGATGAATAGCTTGTGAAAGTTTTTCATCCTTAATTCATTTCCAGTTCCATGACTCAGCACTACCGCATTACCCTGCTTCCTGGCGACGGCATCGGCCCTGAAATTATGGCTGTGGCAGTAAAGGTGATGCAGGTGGTTGGCCAGCACCTGAATTTAACCTTTGAGTTTCAGGAGGCATTGATCGGAGGTGCTGCGATCGATGCCACTGGAGAACCCCTGCCAGCTAAAACCTTAGATCTATGCAAGTCCAGTGACGCGGTGTTGTTGGCAGCGATCGGGGGCTACAAGTGGGATACCCTGCCGCGCCATCTCCGCCCAGAAACCGGGTTATTGGCATTACGAGCAGGATTGGAATTGTTTGCCAACTTACGACCGGCCAAAATTCTGCCTCAGTTGATTGATGCCTCCAGCCTGAAACGGGAAGTCGTAGAAGGCGTAGACATTATGGTGGTGCGCGAGTTGACTGGAGGCATTTACTTTGGTCAGCCCAAAGGGGTGTTTGCTACCGAAACTGGGGAAAAGCGGGGAGTCAACACGATGGCCTATACCGAGTCAGAAATTGATCGGATTGGGCGAGTGGCCTTTGAAACGGCCCGTAAGCGCCGCAAGCAACTGTGTTCAGTGGACAAAGCCAATGTGCTGGAAGTTTCTCAACTGTGGCGCGATCGCATCACCGCCTTAGCCAGTGAGTATCCCGATGTGGAACTGTCTCACATGTATGTGGATAACGCTGCCATGCAACTGGTACGCAATCCCAGACAATTCGACACGATCGTCACGGGTAACTTGTTTGGAGATATTTTGTCCGATGAAGCCGCGATGCTGACGGGCAGTATCGGGATGTTGCCCTCAGCCAGTATGGGGGCCTCTGGCCCTGGTTTGTTTGAACCCGTACATGGCTCTGCCCCTGATATTGCCGAACAGGACAAAGCCAATCCTTTAGCTCAAGTCCTCAGTGCCGCCATGATGCTGCGCTATGGACTGAACCAGCCGGAAGCCGCCGATCGCATCGAACAGGCTGTCATGAAGGTATTAGATGAGGGCAAACGAACGGGCGATATTATGTCCGAAGGTATGACGTTATTGGGGTGTCAGGCGATGGGAGAGGCTCTCGTGCAAGCACTGGACTAGGGGACGAGCAGCACATCCAAGAGACACTATTTTGTATTCCAGCAGCTAAACTAGGTCCAGCTAGAGAACGGCCGTTTTCCTATAAGAGAAACTACGGTTCTGGACTTTGACAAGGCTTAAATTTGTTCAACAAGCTTGAGAGGAAGGGTTGGCCTGATTTGAGAAACCCGCAGCAGCAATTAAGGGGCAGGCTACTATAATCTACGAACCGAGTACTTGGAATGGTGAACGGAAACATGATTAAAAACGATACCTGGATCCAAGAAATGGCCGCCAAGGGGATGATTTCTCCCTTTGAACCTCAGTTAGTGCGACACGTTGATGGACTCCCTGTGATTTCCTATGGTCTGAGCAGCTATGGTTACGACTTACGGCTGTCTCCAGCAGAGTTCCGCATTTTCCGTCATATTCCGGGTACAGTTGTGGATCCTAAAAACTTTAGTCCTGCCAACCTGGAACCTGCTGAATTGCATAGCGATCGCAACGGCCAATACTTCATCCTGCCTGCTCACTCCTACGGTCTGGGAGTGGCTTTAGAGCGGTTAGAAGTTCCAGAAAACGTCACCGTTATTTGTATCGGTAAAAGCACTTATGCCCGTACAGGCTTAATTGCCAATCTCACTCCGGCGGAGGCAGGCTGGCGCGGTTACTTAACCCTGGAATTCTCCAACTCCTCCAGTGCCGATTGCCGCATCTATGCCAACGAAGGCGTTGTCCAATTGATCTTTTTAGAAGGTGCTCCCTGTGCGGTTAGTTACGAAGCACGGCGCGGTAAGTATCAAGACCAACCAGAACAGGTGACGTTGGCAAGAGTGTAGAGAGGATGAGAGGATGGCGGGTAGATGGGAGAGCGCAGAAGAGCTACCATCCCCACTCCTTGGCCCCTAATCCTTCCTCGTTCCAATCACCGCATAAAACGGATCGCCTTCCATCCCCATCCATTGCAGCATGGCAGAAACTTGAGATTGGCGGGCAATTACTTCCGGTGGGCTAAATCCAGGTACAGACTCGAAATAGCATTTCACTAATTGCACCCGGCTAGCTTCTGAGCCATCTCTCCAGGCTGCGATCGCCTTCTGGTAAAACATCCGATTGGAGAAGCTGACGATCGCAATCCCACCGGGTTTCAGGATGCGGTGGATTTCTGAAAAGATTGCTTCAGGATACTGCAAATATTGTACTGAAACCGTGTTCAGAACTGCATCAAAAGACTGATCCGCTAGGGGAAACTTTGGCTTATCATTCAAATCCTGGATGAAGTAATGATCCAGCCGAGAATTACGGGCTAGTTCTGCTTTATTCAACCCGTGCCCTTCTACATGAGCAAACTCCATCTCGTTGGGCAGATGGGATACCCAACTGCTCATCATGTCAAAGATTCGAGTATCAGGTTTCAACCGCTCCCGGTATAAGTCAGTCAGTTGCTGAATAAAGCCGTCATCAACATGGGTGACGAAACGGGGAGATTCATAAAACAATGTATCGCTGGTATCGTCCAGTTTTGTGCGTTGATGGGGGTCAAGGATAATCATGGTGTTTTACAGAGAAGCCACAAGGTCAGGGTGTAAGACGGTTATTAAGTTATGTTAACAATTCTACTGCTGGGGAATCAGCTATTCCGGTATTTCGCTGGCATCATTCCTGCAGATAGTGAAGGACGAAAATTCGCTCCTAAAATTCACTCCTAATTTGTATTCTTGTGTTGTTAAGCCCTTGCAAAGTGAGCCATCCCGTCTCACACTAAGGGTGGGAGTCAGGTAGTGATCGAGGTGTCTTGTGAAGCGAGTATTAGCGATTATCTTAGGAGGCGGTGCTGGAACTCGCCTATATCCCCTTACTAAGCTGCGGGCTAAACCTGCGGTTCCGTTAGCCGGTAAATATCGGTTGATTGACATTCCAGTCAGCAACTGTATCAATTCAGAAATCTATAAAATCTACGTTCTTACCCAGTTCAACTCAGCTTCTTTAAACCGCCATCTATCTCGGACTTATGTCTTCTCTGGGTTTAATGAAGGGTTTGTAGAAGTATTAGCGGCTCAACAAACGCCTGAGAATGCCAACTGGTTCCAGGGTACTGCTGATGCAGTGCGCCAGTATCTCACCTTATTTCAAGAATGGGATGTTGACGATCTCCTGATTCTGTCAGGTGATCACCTGTATCGGATGGATTACGGGGACTTCATTCGTCGTCATCAGGAAACAAACGCAGATATCACGATTTCTACGGTGCCGATGGACGATCGCCGTGCTTCTGACTTTGGTTTGATGAAAATTGATGATGCGGGCCGGGTCGTTAGCTTCAGCGAAAAGCCCAAGGGGGATGCACTCAAAGCGATGCAGGTAGACACTACGGTTCTGGGCCTATCGCCTGAAGAAGCCAGACAAAATCCCTACATTGCTTCCATGGGCATTTATGTCTTTAAGAAGGATGTTCTGATTAAATTACTGAAAGAGAACCTGGAACGAACGGATTTTGGTAAAGAAATTATCCCTACTTCTGCCGATCACTACAACGTTCAGGCTTATCTGTTTAGTGGCTACTGGGAAGATATAGGAACCATCGAGGCGTTTTACGAAGCGAATATGGCGCTCACCCAACAGCCCTATCCGCCCTTCAGTTTTTATGACGAAAAAGCACCCATCTATACTCGTCCCCGCTACCTGCCCCCCACCAAACTGCTGGACTGCCACATTAAAGAATCTATTATTGCGGAAGGCTGCATTTTAAAAGACTGCTCTATCACCCACTCAGTTTTAGGGGTACGAACCCGGATTGAGTCTGGATGTCTGATTGAAGACACCATGATTATGGGTGCAGACTATTACCAGTCGCTGGCCGAACGTTCCTCTGGTTCAGACTGCAGTACAGATAAAGTGCCTTTAGGAATTGGCAGGGAAACGACCATCCGCCGTGCCATCATCGACAAAAATGCTCATATTGGCTGCAATGTCCAGATCATCAACAAAGATCGGGTGCAAGAGGCTGAACGAGAAAACCTGGGATTTTTCATCCGCAGCGGTATTGTCGTTGTTCTCAAAGGCGCAACGATCCCAGATGGAACGATTATTTAGGGCGTGGGGAATAGGGAATAGGGAATAGTGGATAGGGGGCAGGGAATAGGGGAGAACTTAAAACTCAAAACTCAAAACTTAAAGCGTTTTTCTCCCCCCTGCTCTCTACCTCCTATTCCTGTGATCATCCTGATCGGACTTCCAGGTAGCGGTAAGTCTTCTTTTGCCCACTGCCTACAAGCTCGTCCAGGGTGGCGGCTGATTTCAACCGATGCCATTCGATCTCATCTATTTGGGGATGAGGCCATCCAAGGTCCGTGGCTGAAAGTCTGGAGCGAGGTTGGCCGAGAATTTCGGGAGGCCGCCCGATCAATTCAGCAAGGCGAGGCGAGAGCGGCGGTTTATGATGCGACGAATGTCGTGCGGAAGTCCCGCCGAGAAGCGATCGCCTTGGCCCGTGAATCCGGCTTTACCCATCTCACAGGCATCTGGTTGAACGAACCGCTGGAGGTCTGTTTACAACGCAACCAGCAACGCGATCGCCAGGTTCCAGAGGCCGTCATTGAACGGATGAATCGCCGTCTCTGGGGTGCCCCACCCTACATTCAAGAAGGATTTGATTGTTTGATTGAGATGAGATCGGGTTTCCGGCCTGTAGATCGTGAATTCGGATGCCCCAGGACATCACCTGATTAACGTAAAGTTTTTGTTAATGTTGGAATAGAACAGGTGGAACTATGCGTCCATACGTTTCTTTATAGGAAGTTCTATGCGTTGCGATTAGAGGAGAAACTTGATGGTGGCGACTGATTTTAAGGACTACTATGCCGTGTTAGGAGTAAGTAAGTCGGCGGATGCAGATGAGATTAAGAAGGCTTATCGCAAGCTAGCTCGTAAATATCACCCTGATATGAATCCTGGGAATCGTCAGGCAGAGGCCAAATTTAAAGAAGTCAACGAAGCCTACGAAGTGCTTTCTGATCCTGACAAACGCCGTAAATATGACCAGTTTGGTCAGTATTGGAAGCAGGCTGACCAGGCGCGATCGCCCTACGGTTATGGCTCTACAGGCAGTGTTGATTTTGATGGCTTCGAGTTTGGTCGCTACAACAACTTTGAAGAATTCATCAACGAGCTACTAGGCCGCATGGGGGGCGGTGGCGGGTTTAGAAGCGGAACTCAAAGCCGCTATCGAGCTTCTACAGGATCTACAGGCTTTAGAGATGCTGCGCCTGGAACTACAGCAGGGGCTGGGCTAGATAGTGAAGCTACCCTGACGCTGACCCTTGCAGAAGCCTTTAAGGGAGTCCAGAAGCGGCTGGCAGTTGGCAATGAAGTGATTGATGTGCGCATTCCTCCCGGAGCTAAACCGGGTAGTCGCATTCGGGTGCGTGGGAAAGGACAGTTCAGCCCCTATTACACCTCGCAACGGGGTGATCTGTATCTGACAGTGGACATTGTGCCTCATCCCTTCTTCCAGTTTGAGGGTGATAATCTCATCTGTGAACTGCCGATCAGTCCAGACGAGGCGGTTTTAGGGGCGCAGGTGGAAGTGCCCACTCCCGATGGGCCAGTCACTATGAAGATTCCCGCCGGAATTCGATCGGGGCAGTCGCTTCGGTTACGTGGCAAAGGCTGGACGAATCCGAAAAGTGGCCGAGGTGATCAAATGGTTCGCATTGTCATTGCCCCACCCAAAACCCTCACCTCTGTAGAAAAAGAATTGTACGAAAAACTGCGGGACAACCGCAGCTATGATCCACGAGCAGCGTTAAAGGACATGAGGCTTTAGGGAATTGGGATTTTAAAGCTGAAAGTTAAGAGAAGGTTCTACCAGCAAATGATAGGGGGCGGGTTCTGTCAATTAATTGGGATTGAGTATGAAGAACTCTGTTTAAACCCGCCCTTACAGGGGATGAGGTGGTTTTTCAAAAAATGCTGCTGCAAATCATCGCAAGCCATTTTTTAGAAATCACCTGGTTTGCTTAGCGGGGACACTCTCTTGGTTTTGGGCTTTGCTGACAGTAACGGGTGATTTCGTTAAACTTGGGAATACTCATCCCATTGGCCTGAATGATGTCGCGAGAGTTTTTTTCGAAGCGATCGCAAATTTCCCGTACCTTGGGAGGAATGTCCCCTCGCTGGCAAACATTCTCAGGAACTGTTCCCCCCATCAGTCGTTTTACTTCAGCGTAGTCTTGCATCCGTTGTTGCTCGATTTGAACTGCAATGTTTTTATATTGCTCCAGATCGGTTGTCGAGGGCTGTGCTTGAGCGAGTTGTGTCGGAACAACTCCAGAGACGACGCTAAGAACTGAGAGTGTGCCCATTGCTAGGCTTTGGAGCAAGTGTGGACGAGAGTGGACTAAACGTAAATATAGAGAGTGATTGATCATGATTGCGGATTATGACGCTAACGAAACTAGCACATGAATGGTTGTTATAGGTTGTGAATTATTTTAGGAGGGATTAGTTCCTGGAATGGCAATGTTTCATGAAGGGTTTACAGGCAACGAGAAAGTAACACGGTAGACGCAAAAGATCAATCATCCTCTTCCCTGACAGACTTCACATAACTCAATGGTTTTGGTCTGTAAAGTTGCCAACTCGTCTGCACCCCGCTTCAGGCTGGCTTCCAGTTCCAACAAAAGGGGCAAAGTTCGCAGAAGAGAAGTTGAGGAAAGGAATTGGACTTCTTGTTTTAAGAAATACAAACGTTTGGGATTCGCTAGTTCAGCCGCCTCAACGATCGCTGCTTCATCCCGCTCTCCCGCTTCCAGCATCAGCTTCACCCACAGCCAGAGCCGAAATTGCCCGACCAGGGTTTTGACAATTGCCAACGCTGGTTCATTGTGACGCAGAAGTTCAGCGACCAGTTCCAACGCCAGAGCAACTTGCCCCTGCCGAATCGCTGAGGCTAACTTGAGGGCATTTTGAGTGGTCGTGGTGATCAAAGGGGCGATCGCCGCTTCATCTAAAGGCTGCTTGGTGCGACCCGCAAAGACCCGCAGCTTTTCCAGTTCGTTATACAGTTGGCGAGTATCGTTGCCGACTGCCTCTGCTACCCGCTCTACTGCTGCTGGAGTGAGTTTGACCCCCAGTTCCTGGGCCACCTGGCGCACCTGTTTCACAATCAGATCTGTCTTCCAGGCTGGCACAAGCGAAAATTCCCGGATCTCCGCATACTTTTGTAGTAACTTGGTGGATTTCAGGCGACTATCGGGTTTACTTCGGGCCGTCAGCAGCAGCACACTGGTAACAGGCAAACCGGATAAGGTTCGTTCCAATTCCAGCAGCACCTCTTCTGGGCAGCGTTGACCCAGAATGGTATCTACGAACCAGACGAGGCGGCTGCCAGATCCAAAGGGAGGAGTCATCACCTGATTTAAGCCCTGCACCAGGCCATCGGGCTGCTCTGGGGAAATTTTGTCATAGTTGAAGCTTTCCCAGGCCGGATCCAGTACCTGCTTGTGGATGGCACTGACTGCCTGGGCGATCGCAAAATCATCATTTCCCCAATAGAAGAAAACAGGCATCTGGCTTGCACGTCTCGGTGAAAGTAATTGTATTGTCCACTGAATCCTGGCAGACTGAATTTAAGGTATGGTGGGGATCAGCAAATTTCCTGCTGACTGAGGCAATCCATGCTACTGCCGTAGTCTTGCGATCGATGTTTGAACCAAATCAAGTCTAGCGAAAGAACGGTCGTTTTCCCATCAGAGAAACTACAGTTCTGGACTTGGACAAGGTTTAAAAGCAACTGTTCCGGCAGGCAGAGTTTTAGAATCAATATGTGACCCTACGAGGTACTCAGATTGGACGAGAATTTTCAGACTTACCTGAACCGGGCAATGCGGATGACATTGCCGGATACCTATCGTTCTCAAGTGCAGAACATTCAGGAATCCCCGAAGTTTCAGTGGCATCCAGAGCAAGGACTGCAGGCAACTCCCTTTCCGGGTTATACCATTGTGACCCCCCCTGGCCATGAGGATGATCCTGTGAATCAGCCCCTTTATGTGGAGTTAGAGAAGTTTCAGAAGCAGATCCTGAACCATCTGGGTACTCAAACCTTTGCGACCGTTCCCCGATCCAGCTTTCATCTGACCCTGGCTGATCTGATTTGGGATAGTGCCTATCGTCATGCGGCAGAAGACAAAGAGTTTGGAGCCAAGCTGCGCGATCGCATTGCCGCGATCTTTCGGGATTGTGAATTGCTCAGTGAAGGCAAACCGATTCGGTTTCAGACTATTGGCCTCATGGTGATGACCCGCGCTGTCGGTATTTGCCTAGCCCCCACTGATGAAGCCTCCTACGATCGCATCCTCAAGTTCCGTCGAGCACTCTACCAGAACCACGACTTAATTGGTTTAGGTATTGAACAGCAGTATTACTTTACCCCTCATATCACCCTCGGCTATTTTGGCAAGCTCCCTCCCTTGGAGAAGCGGTGGGAGCTAGGCAATACCTTTATCGCCTTAAATCAACAGTGGCTGGATAGTGATCCCCAAGAGTTTTATATGCAACGGGCTGAACTTCGTAAATTTGATGATATGACCGTCTATCGCCGCGAACCTGGCTGGCCCACCTTTAAATTTTGAAGACCAGCTAGAAAATGGCAGAGGGCAAAGAGCAGAAGGGAAATCCTTATTCTCATCGTTGGTGATCAGTCCAGACCACACCAAGCTGTCCTCCTAATTCTTAATTTTCCTCATGCGTCTTCCCCTTCATCCCATCCTGGAGCAGAGTTTTGCGGTCATCGATCGCGAGATCGGGGAGCACTCAGTCACCCCAGCAGAATATGAAATCGTGCGGCGGGTCATCCACAGCACCGCCGATTTTGAATTTAAACACCTGATTCAGTTCAGCCCCGATGCGATTGCTCAGGCAACCACCGCTCTCCAGGCTGGCATACCGATCGTGACTGATGTGGGCATGGTCAAGCAGGGGATCGCCAGCATGGTAGCCCAAACCTTCAATAATCCCGTAATTAGCGCCGTGCATCAGGTGAAAACAGCCCTCCCTGGCAAAACCCGCACAGAAACCGGCATTTTAGAGTGTTTAGATCGTTATCCAGCAGCCATCTACGCCATCGGGAATGCGCCAACGGCCTTGCTGGTCCTGTGCGATCGTCTGCCTGCCCCCATCCAACCCGCCCTTGTCATTGGTGCCCCCGTCGGATTTATCTCTGTGGTCGAATCCAAGGCGGTTCTGGCTGCAACTCCCGTTCCCCAAATCCGGGTCGCGGGCCGTAAGGGAGGATCTCCCGTGGCAGCGGCGATCGTGAATGCGTTGTTAGGGTTGGCGTGGGTGAAAGTGGGTGAAGGAGTAGAGGGCTAAAGGCGGGAAGGAGAAGGTGAAGAGGATGGAGGAGATAGGGAAGATGGAGAAGGGTAGGATAAAGAACTCATAATTCATAATTTGTAATTCATAATTCGCAACAGTAAGTCCAATTCATGTCGTGGGAATCGGGTTAGAGGGAGCGGCAGGACTCTCCCACCCGGTTTTGCAGATTGTGGAGCAAGCATCTTTACTGATTGGTAGCTTCCGCCATTTAAGTTATTTCCCAGATCACCAGGCTGAACGAATTGTCCTGGGAGATCTTGCTGCTGCGATCGCCCACATCCACCACCACCTTCATTTTTCCTCACCCTCCCTATCCCCCCATCTCCCCTTGACGTCATCCTCACCTCCGGCGATCCTCTCTTCTTCGGTCTGGGTCGCCTGCTATTAACAGAATTACCTGCTGAGTGGCTGACTTTCCATCCCCATCTCAGTTCAGTGCAACTGGCCTTTAGCCGGATTAAACTCCCCTAGCAGGATGCCCGCATCATCAGCGCACATGGACGATCGCTGGATGAGTTAATGCAGGCGTTACAGCAGGGGGCTGATAAGATTGCGGTGCTGACCGATAACACCAATACGCCAGCCGCGATCGTCCACCTGCTCCAAGCCTTGAATCTGCCCAGTTCCTATCACTTCTGGATTTGCGAGGACCTGGGAGGAAGGGATGAACAGGTGCGACAAATCACTGATTTCTCGTCCTTAGAGACTCTGACGGCTGCCCCCTTAAATGTGGTGATTCTGCATCGATCATCGGACATCTCAGCATCGCTGAATTTGGAAGCGTTGCCCCTATTAGGAATTCCTGACCAGGCATTTTTAACTTTTAGCGATCGTCCTGGTTTGATGACCAAGCGGGAAGTCCGGATCTTAGCTTTAGGAGAGCTGGCTTTACAGCCCAACCAAATTGTTTGGGATATTGGGGCGGGAACTGGTTCGGTATCGATTGAAGTGGCTCGTCTCTGTCCCAGTTCTCAGATTTATGCGATTGAAAAAACAGCCGCTAGTAAGGCGCTTATTCAGCAGAACTGCGATCGCTTTCAAGTTAACAATGTTATTCCAATTCATGGCTCGGCACCCCAGGTCTTATCTGGCCTGCCTGATCCCGATCGCATCTTTATTGGGGGCAGTGGGGGGCAGTTGGATCAAATTCTAGAAACGTGCCGTCAACGCCTAAAATCAGCAGGCCATATCGTATTAGCGCTGGCTACTTTAGAGCATCTCACAACGACATTAACCTGGCTAAATGCCCAGCAAGAAGATGGTGCATCTCAGCCTCATCATCTCCTGCAAATTCACCTTGCTCGCTCCGTACCCATTGCAGCATTGACACGCTTCTCTCCTCTAAACCCGATTACCCTGGTCATGATTGAGAAACACCCTCACGGATTCAGAGGATTTGTTAAAACTGGCCCATTCATCTAATACTTAAAAGCGGGGCGATCGTCTTAACAACCTCCCGACAGCAACCTGAATTTTAGTCTTCTTCACTGTGAGATCCATTGCTCTCACTGTTGTGACTATCATGCTGAATCAAGCGGATGTGCTTGTATCCTAGCTTAATTTCAAACTCATCTCCTGGCTTCAGACCCATCGCCTGAGTGTAAGCAGCACCGATCACAATTTGGCCGTTTTTGTGAACACTAACCCGATAAGTTGGTTCACGGCCACGACCATCTTTTGCCCCTTCTGGATCAAGGGGTAAGCCTTTAGCGACTAGCAATGCGTCGTAAAAGTCTGTGAGATTCACACGAGTCTGGCTATTCTTAGTGATTGTGTAATATCCACAACGCTTGGCGGTCTCGCGGCGAGGTAAGTGTGAAAGCTCTTTTACTTTTTGAAGTAATGCTTTTCCTGTTAGCGGCGTAGTTGGGTTATCTGCCATCTTTTCTCAAACATCCTGAAGACTTCAGGGCGACGAACTTACATACAAGTTTGTTTTACCACTTTTTTAAATATATCCTTAAAGCCCTCTATCTTGGCAATAAGAAGACTACTAATTCAACATTAATATTTTTTGATTGATTTTTCCAGGCTGTTAATAATTTCCCTATCTCAACTCAAACTTTAGAATTAAGACCCGTCCAAAAGACGTGTTTGCCAGGAATGGAACAACAGGGGTAATGCAAATACCTGCAGTACAAAGCAATGAGACTATTAAAGTAAAGATAAAAATATGCAAGTGAGAGTAGCCAAAATATTTCGCTAAGTTAATAGATCGCTGGCATCAGTAGTACATGCTTTTTGTCCCCGATCTGCGACCTTTAACTTGATACCGAGGGGGGTTGGGTTGGCTAACACAGCCATTTTGCCTCCACAGAGGTTGCAAAATTTTGTCTAAGCTTATGGGTGAGAAAGGGCATTTTGCTTCAATCTGGACTATGGTTAAATAGAAGCTTCATTTAATAGAAGAATTGGTTTTAATATGCAAGTCCTCTTCAAAATTTTTCGTCAGGAGTGTGACGAGATTCCTAAGCTTCGGGAATATACCCTGGAGGTTGAACCAGGAAGTACGATTTTGGACTGCCTGACTCGGATTAAGTGGGAACAGGATGGCACCCTGGCATTTCGCAAAAATTGCCGCAATACGATCTGTGGTAGCTGCAGTATGCGAATTAATGGCCGTTCAGCACTGGCTTGTAAAGAGAACGTTGGCAGTGAACTTCGTCGCTTAACGATGGGATTTGCTGAGAACTGTGATGGTTCTAGTGCTCCTCCGTCCCACGCTTCAGATATTCCAGTGATCACTATCGCACCAATGGGCAATATGCCTGTGATTAAGGATCTGGTCGTGGATATGACGAGCTTCTGGGATAATTTGAAGGCGATCGCTCCCTATGTCAACAGAACCTCTACCGAGACACCCGATCGGGAGTTTTTGCAAACGCCAGAAGAACGGGCACGGTTGAATCAGCCTGGAAACTGCATTCTCTGCGGAGCCTGCTATTCAGACTGTAATGCCAGGGATGTCAATGCCAGTTTTGTTGGGCCTCACGCCCTTGCCAAAGCCTTCCGAATGGTCGCTGATCCTCGTGACCAGACAACGGAGGAGCGCCTGGAGCAATACAATCAGGGCACCTCTGGAGTGTGGGGCTGTACCCGCTGCTATTACTGCAACTCTGTTTGTCCGATGGAAGTGGCTCCTCTGGATCAAATCAGCAAAATTAAATCCGAGATTCTAGACCGTAAGACTAGTAAAGACAGTCGCTCTATCCGTCACCGCAAGGTTTTGATTGAACTGGTGAAGCAGGGGGGATGGATTGATGAGCGCCTGTTTGGGCTGCAGGTGGTGGGTAACTCCTTCCGTGATATTCGCGGTTTACTCAGCCTGGGGCCGTTAGGGTTACGGATGATGGCTCGCCGGAAGTTTCCTCAACGGTTCGAGCCCTCTGAAGGCACGGCAACGGTGCGAGCTCTGATTGAATCTGTGCAGAAGCTGGATAAAACCGCTCAATTTGAGCCTCTCACTGAAACCCCTGAACCCATTGGAGGTTAATCCATGACATCTGAAACTCCTAAAAAGCTGCCCCCAGAGTCCCCAACCGTTAGCCCAGAACCCGCTTTTGGGTGGACTCCTTACGCCGAACAAATTAATGGCCGCTTTGCCATGATTGGCTTTACGGCCTTACTGATCCTGGAATTCGTTACGAAACAGGATTTATTTACGTGGTTGGGATTGCGGTAGGCTGAAGCAATTTTGAGTTCTCTTTGAGTTCTCAGTTTTAAGTTTTGAGTTGAACTCCCAACTAAGAGGATGTTTTAAAGGCAAGTCTCTTTTTCACTCTGGTGACCGAAGTCGCGGCTATCTGGAGAAAACCTGCCGACGCAGGTTACTGAAAATCTTGATTGTATAGAGTTGATTGTATAGAGTCTGCGTCGGCAGACTGGGTGAGTGTAGTCGCGGCTTTAACCGCCAGATACTTCCTCATGCTTCCCATGAAACTATTCATCACCCCAGCTATCGTCATCGTTATCGACAGGGCGGTACTCGACATACTGGGAAGGCGGTTCATCATAGCTGGAGCGACCACGGGGACGAACGGGAGCATCGGAAGAACGAGGTCGTCTGGAGCGGGAAGCTGGAGATGGGGTAGTGCTTTCAGGCGGGATGTCTCCCCGGCCTCTACTGCGTCTGGCAGATGGCCCCTGATCGTCCTCTAAAAAATAATTTGGTGCATCTCCCATACCTTCATCGATACGGGGACGACGGCGGCGGGAGTTTCCTGGCCCCTCGTAGCGATCGTCGTCAGGACGAGTAGACGTGCGACGACGGGTGCTCCCATCATACTCATCTCGATAGTCGTTTCGTTCCGAACGAGTATCTCGTGAACCGCGAATTCGTCGAGCGATCGGAGATCGCTGATCAAAGGCATCCAGGTCATCTAGTTCCGCCTTATAGACCCGACTTACTGGACGTTCATCATCCACGATCGGGGTAGTGCGTTTGGCTTGCTCTGTTGTCACACTGCGTAAGCGGATGCTTTCAACCGCAAAGAAAACGGCTGACCCGGTGAGCAGAAATTGCCCAAACTGCAAAATTGGGTCTTGCCGCCATCCTTGAAAGAACAAAATTCCGCCGCAGAGCAGTGCCACTGCTGCGAAGAAAATATCGTGATCGCGGGCTAACTTCGGGCGAAAAGAGCGCAAAAAATACAGCGCCAACCCTGAGGCAGCCAATAAAATTCCAACAATACTGCTCCAACCAAGCCCGACGTTAACCATTGAATCTTTCTCCTAAGTACTTCCCATGTTAGCGAGTTACACCTGAAATCTCTACTTTTTAAGGCCAATCTTCTTAAGGCCAATCTTCGCTGGCAAGAAAATTGACTAAGTGTTCTCCAACTTCCTCAAGTATGCCCTACAACTTAGCTTGAAAATGGCGTAATATCGCGGGTTGAAAGCAGACAAATAAACTGGCTCATTTCTCTATAAATACGACTTGTAGAGAAAATACGACTTATAGGGATAGCTGAACTCGTCGATCGCACTAAAAAGCCTCCTGTGTTCAGCAAATATAGGATTTGTAAACCTATACTCACTGTCCACCTAGAGGCAATCATGTGAATCTTTATCAAGCAAGCTTAGGAGCGTTGAATTTTATCTTTTTGACTGATGAAAACCAGCGCCGCAAAAGTGGGGATAACCACTATTACAGCACCAGCAACTAAACTCAGCAGAAAATTCGTCAGTGAAGGAGTCATGAATGGTCTAGCCTCTCTTACAACAATTTATTGCTTATTTTAACGGTCTGTCACACCCTTGAGAAGCCGTTACACAAGGAGATTTCCAGAACCAAGCCGAAGGGTCGAGAGGATATTCCCTGCAAGGGGAAGAAGCCCGCTAAGATCATGAGAGATAACTTTATATTCCTTCAAATCTCCATCTGCTATGACTGCTGCTGATATTGCTTTTTGGATGCTTGGCCCGTTGCTGGGTGTCATGATCTTTCTCTTCATTTTTCGGATCATTCTCACCTGGTATCCCCAGGTGGATGTCACCCGCTTTCCCTTTAATGTGGTTGTTCTGCCAACGGAACCCTTTTTAGCCCCTTCCCGCAAAATTGTGCCCCCGATCGGCGGAGTTGATATTACTCCCATTCTCTGGGTCGGTATCTTTAGCTTATTGCGGGAAATTTTGCTTGGCCAACAGGGACTGCTGACGATGATGATTCGAATTGGCTGAAATAAGCCTGTCATCAAGCAACTGTAAAAATCCCTTTAACCTGACTGAGAAATGCAAAGAACACGGTAGGTTTCTGAAGGGAAGTGTTAGGATGGAAAGCATTAGACAAATCCCGATCGGTTTACCGGGAATGATGCCTCCCTGGAATTAAACCTTGTCCTAAGTCCAGAGCCGGAGTTTCTCTGATGGGGAAAACGACCGTTCTCTAGCTGGATCTGGTTTAAGTCACCATTTCTGCCACCCTCTCTTACCCAAAGGTCACTCTGGGAAGGTCAGTAGTCTTTATCAATCCTTTGTCATTTGCAGCAAGCTCCGATGGTCAACACTTCAACCCCTCCCGTTGTTCGTAAACCCTCTAAAGTAGAAGGCATCAAAGAGCGCAGTAACTTTCTGCGAGAACCCGTTGCATCCGAGTTGCTTTTAGACACAACTCACTTCACCGAAGAGGCCATTCAAATCCTGAAATTTCACGGTTCCTATCAGCAGGACAATCGGGATAACCGGGTTAAAGGGCAGGAAAAAGACTATCAGTTCATGCTAAGGACTCGTAGCCCAGGTGGATTTATTCCCCCGGAGTTGTATCTCACCCTCGATCGCCTCTCCGATGAGTACGGTAACCACACCCTTCGCGCCACCACTCGTCAGGGTTTCCAACTGCATGGCGTGTTGAAGAAAAATTTGAAAGCGACAATCGCCGCGATCGTCAGAA
The DNA here is from genome assembly GCF_052746595.1 of Leptodesmis sp. NCBI lineage: Bacteria > Bacillati > Cyanobacteriota > Cyanophyceae > Leptolyngbyales > Leptolyngbyaceae > Leptodesmis > Leptodesmis sp. The sequence goes on along the minus strand of NZ_JBRAGO010000056.1, from coordinate 10,290 downwards.
GTATGGGATCAACTCTGGGGGCTTGTGGTGACCTGAACCGCAATGTCATGGCTCCCCCTGCTCCCTACAAAAACAAGCCAGAATATGCGTTGGCCTGGGAATATGCAGATAATATAGCTGATCTGCTCACCCCGCAAACGGGGGCCTATTATGAGATCTGGCTGGATGGGGAGAAAGCAATTTCAGCCGAAGAAAATCCCGAAGTCGTTGCTGCCCGTCAAAGTAACGGCAATGGCACGATTATTCATGATTCTGAGGAACCACTCTACGGCACGTACTACATGCCCCGCAAATTTAAGATTGCGGTGACAGTGCCAGGAGATAACTCCGTCGATCTGTTTTCTCAAGATGTCAGCCTGGTCGTCATCACAGATTCCACTGGGGAATTGCTGGGCTTTAACGTCTATGCCGGAGGTGGACTGGGACGCACCCATAATAAGGAGGAGACATTTCCTCGCCTCGCTGATCCCATTGGATTTGTCGATAAAAAAGATGTTTATGCCTTGGTGAAGGCAATCGTGGCGACTCAACGGGATTATGGCGATCGCTGCGATCGGCGTCATGCCCGGATGAAATACCTGCTGGAAGACTGGGGCGTGGACAAATTCCGGGACAAGGTAGAGGAATACTTTGGCAAGTCGATTCAACCAATGAAGCCGACTCCAGAGTTTCAGTTTTTGAACTTCCTGGGCTGGCATGAACAGGGCGATGGCAAGCTGTTTTTGGGAATTTCGATCGAAAATGGCCGAATTAAGGACGAAGGCACGTTGCAACTGAAAACTGCTCTCCGAGAAATCATCGAAAAGTTCAACCTGCCTATGCGGCTGACCCCCAGCCAAAATGTGCTGCTATACGAGATTGATCCGGCTTATCAAGCTGAAATTCAACAGATTCTCAGCCGTTGTGGCGTGAAAGGAGAGGATGAAATTGACTCTCTGGTGCGTGACTCAATGGCCTGTCCTGCCCTGCCCACCTGCGGTCTGGCAACCACCGAATCGGAACGGGTAATGCCCAGCGTTCTGGAACGCATCCGGAACTTGCTCAACAAAGTGGGGTTGCCAGATGAACATTTCATTGTCCGGATGACAGGATGCCCCAATGGCTGTGCTCGTCCTTACCTGGCGGAACTGGCCTTTGTGGGCAATGGCCCTGGCCTGTATCAGGTGTGGCTGGGAGCCTCCCCTAATCAAACCCGGTTGGCGCAGGTGTATCTGGAAAAAATGCCTGTTGATAAGCTGGAAACCTCCCTGGAACCTGTCTTTGCTTATTTCAAACAAAGTCGTCAGCCAGGGGAAGGCTTTGGGGATTTTTGCAATCGCGTCGGCATGGAAGCCATTCGCCAATTCACCGCTACCTATGAAATTAGTACCGCAATGACTGCCGAGACTACTGAGCAGAGTGAGAAAACGGGCAGCGAACTTGATGTGACCCTTACCCGTCCAGCCGGCAAAATTCGCCATCGGATTACCGTCCGCCCGGATCTCTACGCTCGCCTAGTAGAAACTGCTACTCAACAGGGTAGACCGGTTAGTCTCGTAGCAGGTGAGGCGATCGAAACCTATCTGAACGGATTGGGCTAACTCCCATTCCAATAAACTTTTTGCCGAGAACGGTTGGCCAGAGTCTTTCTGGAACTATATCCAAGAGTGTCGATCGCTTGATGCGCACAAGACACAATACATCATCCAGTTGTTTTGATAATGGAATGCTACTGACTATTTCATTATCTGATTATCCTGTCATCTCGTTTGCTCCTCAATTCCTACTCAACATCTCCCACTTAAGGTAGTTTAGCTTCAGTTCAATCTCAGTTATAAGAAAGCAGGAGTCTGCTCTCCTTGCTCTTGAACTATTTAATAACCATGTATAGAATCGCTGTAGTAGATGATAATGAAACGTGGTGTTTTGTAATACAGCGTTTTTTACAAGAGAAAAACTTTGCTGTATCCACTTTTAATAATGCTCACGAATTCCTGGCTGAGTCGCAAAAATTTGATTTAGCTTTGATTGACTTTTCAATTCCTGCTCGTCGTCATCAGATCAGCATGGACGGGGCTGAGGTCATTACTCAAGTCCGGAAGATGCTACGGCAACCTCCCATCTTGCTGCTGATCTCTGCCTATTTCCCTGAAGAATACTTACAAGAGACGGGACAAATTTGTTCTGAAGCAGATGCGTGCTTGAGCAAAAATTTAACATTGCAACAAATTCTGACCGTGATGGAACATCTGTTACAACAGAAGCAGAATCGGGGTGTGGCTGAAATAACCCGCTACTCTAACTATGGTTATATCAAGTGACTCCTGAACCAGGTGAGATGCAGATCTGTTTTGATAGGCATAGGGATTATTATGACTGACCTCTATGATGACTCATGAAGGTGAAAAGTGATGATTTGGAATCACCGCCCCAGCGATCGCCCTGTTCTGGAAACTAGCATCCCAGCAGGTGTAAGTTTCCATGTACAGGGGCTGTCTAAGGTCTATACGATGGGTGAGGTAGAAGTTTTTGCGCTGCGATCGATAAATCTGGAGGTGTACGATCAAGAATTTATGGTGATTCTGGGGCCATCCGGCAGTGGCAAATCTACGTTGCTGAATATTTTGGGTGGATTGGATGTCCCTACGAGCGGCCAAGTGTTCTTCCATGAACGGAATTTGACCCATGCCAGTGATGCCGAGCTGACTCGCTTCCGCCGGGATTGCGTGGGCTTTATCTTCCAGTTCTATAACCTGATCCCTAGTTTGACAGCCCGGGAAAACGTGGCCCTAGTGATAGAAATTGCGCGTTATCCCATGCGTCCCGAAGTGGCGCTTGATCTAGTGGGACTGAGCGATCGCCTGGATCACTTTCCCTCCCAACTTTCTGGAGGAGAACAACAACGAGTAGCCATTGCCCGCGCCATCGCCAAACGTCCAGAAGTGCTGCTGTGTGATGAACCGACCGGAGCCTTGGATTACAAGACCGGCAAACTGGTTCTGGAAGCATTGGAGCGAGTAAACCAGGAGTTGGGTACCACCACGATCGTGATTACCCACAATGCGGGAATCGCAGCCATGGCCGATCGCGTGGTGACCATGCGGAGTGGCGAAATTATTCGAGTGCAGCACAATCAAAACAAGGTGTCTCCGGCTGAGCTAGAGTGGTAAATGGCCGCTCCGGTAGGCAGTTAGCAAATTTTTGGTGCTGTCTTCGATTCACGTTGCCAAAAGTGCTTGACAGAACGGATAGCCATTCAGGAAAATCGAAAATTGGCCATATTTCTGCTCGGATCAGGTCAAACACAAAGTCAGTGTAGCAATCTAGCTCGCTGTCTACCTGTACGGCATCATTGAGGTAAAATCATGACTTACGCAATTATTGAAACAGGCGGTAAACAACTGCGGGTTGAGCCTGGACGGTTTTACGATGTAGAACGGCTGGCCGCAGAACCTGATGCGAAGGTGAATATCGATAAGGTTCTGTTTGTGGAAAGCGATGGTGAAATTCAAGTGGGTCAACCCCTGGTAGAAGGGGCGATCGTAGAAGCAACAGTCATGAGGCACCTGCGGGGCCGAAAAGTGATTGTCTACAAAATGCGGCCCAAAAAGAAAACCCGCAAGAAACAGGGGCACCGTCAGGAATTGACTCGTCTGATGATCGATAACATCAGTCTGGGAGAGAAGTCGGGAGCCAATTCAAAGGCTGCGGCTGCAACCAGTGATGCAGCGGAAACCGAAGAGTAGGCGATCGCCAACCCTTTCGGCTTCTAAAAGGCTATTCTAGAAACTGCACAGGCGTACAGAAAAACAACTAAGGTGAGGCAAGCATGGCTCATAAGAAAGGAACAGGTAGTACCAGAAACGGACGCGACTCTAATGCTCAGCGCCTGGGCGTAAAACGCTATGGCGGCCAGGTGGTAAAAGCAGGAAATATTTTGGTGCGCCAACGCGGCACTAAAATTCATCCTGGAAACAATGTAGGTCGGGGCAATGATGACACCCTGTTTGCCCTGGTGAATGGCATTGTTACCTTTGAACGCTTTGGGAAGAGCCGCAAAAAAGTAAGCGTTTACCCAGCAGCGGAGTAACTTTAGTCACCCTAAAGACTGAAGTCGTGACTATACGGAGAAAAACTGCCGACGCGGGTTACTGAAAACCTCGATTTTATTAAGTCTGCGTCGGCAGACTGGGTGAGTGTGGTTGCGGTTTTAACCGCTGGATGCCCGATACAAATTCTCTAAATTTTGCTGAGGACAAACAATCGTTTGTCCCTAGTTTTTTTGAGCTTTTTCCTGCCATTTCCAGACTTTGATGGCGCGATTGCTGTGGGCGCTGAACAGGAGTTGATCCTCTGGCCCAAAGGCAACATCCACAACACTTTCGGTGGGTTTGGAGAATACAATGACCTTTTTACTAGGTAGCGTCCAAATCTGTAAGGTATTGCTGGCGATCGCTAACTTCTTGCCATCAGAACTGAAGGCGATCGCGTTCACTCGCCCGGACTCCAGATTCAGAATCCGTCCTGGTCGGCGGGTTTTCAGGTTCCAGAATCTTACGGTGCCATCCCAACTGCTACTGGCCAACGTGTTCCCATCCGGACTGAAGGCCAGATCCGTAATCTGGTTCGTGTGACCTTCCAGGGTACGAATCTCTTCGCCCGTATCCACATTCTACAGTTTGATTGTGCGATCGCCGCTGCCACTGGCCAGAATTTCTCCATTTGGGCTGAAGGCCAATGCATCGATGCGGGCGGAATGCCCCAGTAAGCCATGGCGCTTCTGTCTGTTGTGCAAATCCCAAATAGTGATAGGGTCATAAAAACTGCTACTGGCCAGGAGTTGTCCATTAGCAGAAATGGCCAGGGCTAACACGGTATCGGCATGAGCGGCTAACTTTGAAAGTCGTCTGCCTGACGGTAACTCCCAGAGGCTAATCGTTTTGTCAGCACTGCCACTAACCAGGAGTTTGCCATCAGAACTTACCACTAGGGCCGGAATAATATCGAGATGCCCCGTTAATGTGCGAAGTGGCTGCAGGGTTTCCCTATCCCACAGCTTCAAAGCATTGCCACTACTGCTGACTAATAACGGATCGGTAGAATTGGTCGCAATCGCATACACCCGACCTGGACTTTCAACGGTATGCAGACACTGCCAACCGGATTGCAATTGTGGTTCTGGTGGCGGGCTTTCCTCGGTTACGGGTGGGGCGATCGGCTCTACGTCTTCTGGAAAAGGTAAGCGGGGACGGGGAGTAATCTGGAAGGAGGGCTTAGGAAATGCTTCCAGAGAGCCATTCCGTTGATGATGGGCCACCAAGGGTTGAGGAACGGCAGCCTGCCGAGAAATCGGAGCCACTGGAGAGGCCGCTTGCAGAGTCAACGGAGAAATGGGAATAGAGGCAGCAGGAGACACGATCGCGGTTGCTTCCAGGTCTTGTAACACTTCGGCTGCAGATTGATAGCGTCGGGGAATGGCCACTTCCAGGAGGCGATCTAGAATTTGTCCGAGCGAATCACTGATGGGAGTAGGTACATAATTGCGCCAGACCCAGGAATTGTGATGACTATCGAACAAGTCGTAGGGCGATCGCTGCGTTAACAGGTAAATGCAAGTCACTCCCAGACCGTATAGATCACTGGAAAACACAGCCTTCCCCCTGGCTTGTTCTGGGGCCGCATACTCCGGACTGCCGATTTTAGTGCCCGTTTGCAAAAATTCCAGCCCCTTAACCGATTTTGCCGCTCCAAAATCAACCAGCACTAATCGCCCCAGAGACATTTGCCCAGAATTCGTCCCATACAGTTGTCGAATTTCCGCTAACAGACGGGTCGCCTCCGTGACCAGATATTGTCGCTGTAGGGGAGGCAAGCTGGCATACCGGGCAAATTGCATCGCCAGTTGCTGGGTTCGCTGATAGAAGGCGATCGTTAAATCCCTGGGAGGATAGGCTAGACTGAGGCTGATGACTTCACTGAAGCGGTAGGTGGAAGTGGAAAAATTGCGGAAGCCTTGAGCTGTTTCTGTCGCCAGTGCCTGTTGTAGCCCTGTCCAGTCGGGTTGGCCGGGTTGGGGCAAGCCTCGTCTTACCCCCAGACCTGTAGGACTGATCAGATTAGCGGGTTTAATATCCCGATGTATCACCTTATGGGAATGGACAAAGTCTAGAACGGGTAACAGACTGGTGAGAACTTGCCGTACCTGAGCCTCGCAGAATGGCCCCTGCTCCGCTACTCGATCGGCCAGATTTCTGCCGTCAATAAATTCCTGGATCAGATACTGCTGTCCTTCCTGGTTAAAATAGGCCAGCAATTCGGGAATTTGGGGATGATGCCCCAACTCCTCCAATCTGACGGCTTCCTGAGCAAACAGATTGGCCGCTTTCTTGAGGCTACGGGGATCCTGCGCGATCGGCAGAAATTGCTTGATCACGCACCGTGGTTTAGACGGCTTATCTTCATCGATCGCCAGAAATGTTCTGCCAAAACCTCCCTGTCCGATCGCGGCGATCGCCCGATAGCGATCTTTCAGGTGCAGTTTGGCTCCACAACTACGGCAGAGCTTAGCAGTCTGAGGATTGCGGGGCTTGGGACAATCAGGGTTCAGGCAGTAAGTCATAACCAGGACGAAACTGGGTACAGCCTATGATAGACGACCGCAGGAAAGCAGGTTTAACAACTTGGCAAATGGGTCAGCGCCATGATGGCTCGAACTAACGGCTCTGGATTCAGGGGGTTAGTGATATGCCATTGATAGCCACCGGCCAGGAGCAACACAATCATGGGCAATCAACATCATCTGCTCACTGATAACCCCTGGCATGCCTCTTCAGTAAGGCTTAAGAGGGCGTTTGAAAAGTATCTGGCGGTTCAAACCGCGACTACACTCACCCACTCTGCCGACGCAGACTCTATACAGTCCAGGTTTTCAGTAACCTGCGTCGGCAGGTTTTCTCGGTATAGCCGCGACTTCAGGGTGATGAGTATTCCTGAAAACATTAGTATGGAAACAGCATGAAGAGTTAACGCAACAGGAAAGATCAGGTCTAATCTACTTCTATCCCAAATAGCGACCAGTCATTGGATTCATCGACACCACCTGCCAGCCAAAAGTCGTGGGTTCTGTGAAGGATTAAACGGAGTAGCTGTCGTTGTCCATGTCCATCAACCAAACTCGAGTTTCGGTGCTAAACATGCCATAGTTGCGCCAGAATAGTTCCATCTTGTCATTGCCTGCAAAATCACCGATCGCTTGCAGATCAAAGTAAGAGCATATGTCTTGCTGTTGCCTAATGCGGTCTGGGGGATTGGTGCCATTCATGAACCAGGTTTTAGTTTGCCCCGTTTTCTGGTTGTACCAGATGACATCGGTTCAACCATTTCCTGTTACATCTGCCAAGTCTTCAAAGCTCCAGCCATCCTTGAGTACAAGCGTACCAAAAGAAACCCTGCCAGAGCAACTCGTCGCATTCATCATCCAGGCGGATGTTTCCCCAGTTTGCTGGTCATACCAGAACAAGTCTGTCTTGCCATTGCCATCCAGATCACCCATCCCTTTCAGCCTCCGACCGGAGGTAGGAGTAACTCGATCGTAGGTAGCGTAAGTAGGGCATTTGCGCCATGCAAAAGTCTGCATTGTAGAGGCCAGCTTTGGTACGGACATTGCAACTAGTTTGATTGACATTCTGCAGGGGGTCAGAAAAGCCATAAGCATCCTGAGAAGTCAACAGAGCAAAAGCAGAAGCATCGGGATTGAAAGCAAGAGAAGAAGTTATGAGAAGATTGATTGAAGTGGTGTCAAAAAGTTTCATAATTCGCCTCCCTTCAGTTGAATGGAGGCTTAAATGTTCTGCAGAGGCAAGCGTCCGTCTGTACAATTAGTGAACCAACTGCATCTTTAAATAAAATTATTCGGTAGAAACATCTTTTGCCTCGCCTGTCCAATTAATTTCACATTGATTGACAGACGATCTGAATTTCCACACTCAACAATATAAGCTTATTGATGTAGCTCAGTTAGGCGAGTTTATTGAAAAGCATATATCCTAATCGAGAAACACTTTAAAGTAAACGTGTCCTTAATACCTTAATAAACGATTCTAAGCATGGCTATAATCTCACTCTAAGGTGAAATTTTCATTTGTAGTCAACTATTGCTAACTTGATATTTTTCCATATTTTTATTCATAACGTTCAGAATCTGCTTTGAGGGTGATAGGGTGTTCGATACCAAACAGCAGAACGCAAGGTTAAGGTAACTGAACTTAGTTCAGCTAGAGAATGGTCGTTTCCCGATCGGAGAAACTATGGTTCTGGACTTAGACAAGGTTTAAATTCCTGAATTCCATTACAAGTTGTTTGGTCAATGCGATCGCTTCTAGGTTGCCCGGTATGATGAAATCAGATGGACGCAGGAAGTGCATCTTGCGGATAAAGATTCTGGGGAGATAACTGCTATGCCCCATTCGGTTTGTGATGGCATCGTCAGCTTAGATTTGAGTCAGCCCATTTAGGACAGGTTCTTCCTGGTGGCTCCCCTGGTTGTCATTGGGACGCGGGAGCCAGACGGCGGGTATGATCTGGCTCCTAAACACATGGCGATGCCGATCGGCTGGGAGAACTACTTTGGCTTTGTCTGTACCCCACGCCATCACACCTATCAAAATGTATTGCGGGAGCAGGCATTTACGGTCAGTTTTCCCCGTCCCGAACAGGTGGTTTTGGCCAGTTTATCCGCTGCACCCCGCTGTGAAGAGGATGCGAAACCTGCGCTGGCGGCTCTACCAATCCTGCCAGCCTCCGTGGTCGATGGGGTTTTCTGCGCCATGCCTATCTTTACCTGGAATGTGAATTAGATCGAATGATTGATGGCTTTGGGATGAACAGTCTGATTATTGGAAAGATTGTGGCGGCTCATGTGGAAGAGCAGGCTCAACGGTTATCTGATGAAGATGATCAAGATGTTCTAGCGCAATCACCGTTATTAGCTTATATCTCTCCTGGTCGTTATACAACCATCGATCAGAGTGCCGCCTTTCCGTTTCATGTTGGATTTAAGCGATGACATTGGAGCAGGGGCTATGGTGCGGACAAGTCATCGATTGTTGGATTACTTACATAGACGCCAGGACGAAATGACGCAGTTCCTGGAACGGTTGGTACGGGCAGAATCTCCTTCAGCGCTGCCTGCGGCTCAACAACCCGTGTTTATGCTGCTCCAGGAGGCGTTAGAGAAACGGGCTTATCGAGTGCGATGAATTCCTGGGCTGCACACAGGGGGACATCTGGTGGCCGTTCCCGAACGGCGAGATCCTTTCTCCAGTGCCAGCGATCGTCCACCCTTACAACTCCTGCTCGGCCATTCCGATACCGTTTGGCCCCTGGGCACCCTCACTACCATGCCTCTAATTACGAAGCAAGGAAAACTGTATGGCCCTGGCACTTATGATATGAAAGCGGGTCTGGTGATCACCCTGTTTGCTTTAGAAGCTTTACAAGCATTGGATATTACGCCGATCGTGCCACCGGTCTGGTTGGTGAATTCGGATGAGGAGATTGGCAGTGAAGAGTCCACACCCCACATTGAGCGATTGGCGCAACGGGCCGATCGGGTATTTGTCATGGAACCTTCCCTTGGCCCCACAGGTCGGCTGAAAACACAACGACGAGGGGTAGGACAATTTACCATTCGCGTCAAAGGGCGGGCGGCTCATGCGGGGTTAGAGCCAGAAAAAGGAGCCAGTGCAATTCTGGAATTGTCGTTTGTGATTCAGAAGCTGTTTGCGTTCAATAATCCTCAACGGGGTATTAGTGTCAATGTTGGTACGATCGATGGTGGTATTGGGTCGAATGTAATTGCTCCGGAAAGTACAGCACTGGTGGATGTGCGTGTGTTGCATAAGGAAGATGTTCCCGATCTAGAAGCGGCAATCTTGAATTTGCAACCGACGACCCCGAATACAGAACTGGTGATTGAAGGCCGGATCGATCGCCTGCCTATGGAGGCTACGCCAGGGAATCGGCAACTCTGGCAACAGGCCCAACAGGCCGCAGCAGAATTGGGCATTGAGGTTGAGGAAGGAACGGCAGGAGGTAGCTCAGACGGCAACACGACCAGTTTGTATGCACCCACCTTAGATGGGTTGGGAGCCGTAGGGGAAAATGCTCACGCGGTGGGGGAATGTGTCTACCTGGATCAACTGGTGGAGCGATCGGCACTGTTAGCCCGATCGCTGATCGATCCACCATTGCAAGCCAGATAGCCAATTTAGAAAGACTCAATTTTTAACTTGATTTAACTATTGAGGGGTT